>JBBUAS010000001.1:0-5989 GCA_038058555.1 Patescibacteria group bacterium
AAACAGTCCGAACACCCCCTGCAATTATCGCAATAAAATAAATTATGACTTCCTCCTCCGCAACCAAGTGAAAAAATTATCAGACTTCCCCCTCTGCCTCCGGAGGTAAATTCATAACACTCTTCGACATTCCCAACAAATATAAGATCTTGAGAATCTTTCAATGTATTTACTCCAAAGAACACATGTTTGGCATTTTCGGCATCTATTAAACCATAAGAATGGTGAATGTTTTTAGAATTTTCTATAAAATCTCCGATTGCATTTACGGAATTTTTTATATGCGCGTGTTTGTGAATAGCATTTTTGGCGATATGGGCAAATTTTTCTCTGGCGCGCAGTTGACCGGAATATGTTTCAAGATTGAGGGCAATTATGGTCTTTTTATATTCATCTTTAGATAATTGCTGATTCTTAAAAACAAAACTTTTATTTCTAAGGTTGGAAGACAAACAACAATTTACGCAATTTGAGCAATCGTAAAGGAAATGCGAATCAATACATTGGTCGCTTTCAATAAGAAAAGATGAATTGTAATTTGAGCTCGCTTGCACAAGTTCGTACCCCCGGTCATTGTTTTGTATAACTAACGAATCCATGCAATTTTTATTATTTTTAAAAAAGCTTCTTGAGTATTTGATATTTTCAGAACGATGGGCATAAAAAGACAAATATATGTTTTTACTTGTAAAACAGTAGTTGGCATATTCACAACCGGTGCCGTTTCTTTCGTTCTGGTCAAGCGCTCGATGGGGAACACGACACTTTAAATCTTTAAATTGTTCAAAAAAATTCCGGGAAAAATCATATTCTTGGGCATAGTCACGCGCATCCCAAGCATCGCTAATGTGACATTTTACGCACCAAACAAGAATTGATGTGTCGGAATGATACATCGATATTATGGGCGTATTACAGTGAGCGCATACTCTTTTATATAAAGAACGTTCATTAACAAAGGTCATCTTGCGGATAAACCGGCAATGCGGACACCAGGTTGGCGGTGGAACTTTTAATTTTTTATAAAAAGAAAAATCGTCTGGCTCTATTGAAAAGTTTTCTTTACAATTTTGACAAGTTCTAGTTTCGGAACTCATGTGCGCCCGGTTGGGATCGAACCAACGACCTTATCCTTAAAAGGGATCTGCTCTACCAACTGAGCTACGGGCGCATATAATCTAACGACCTACCAAAACAACTACGGGTGCTCAAATACAAAATATATATGAAATAAGGTTAAAAATCAAGGTGAACTAGAAAGCTTCAAGGAGAAACTGCTCGAAGGCGGATTCGGCATCCCGGCCTTTTTTGCGGGCTTCGGGGAGAAGATAGGAAATGCGGGAGACGAAAATTTTCAGCTGTTCTTCGGAGTGTTTGCTGTAATTTTTTTTTAAAATCATATCTTTAATTTTCCAAAAAAGGACGCCGATCAACTCTTCCATCGGAACCCCCCTATCCACCGCCTGGCGGAAATAAATCCAAGTATTTAATTTATCTTTATTCGCAAAAGCGTTCGCCACCAGAAAATTATCAAATTTCTCTTTTTTTTCTTTTAATTGTTCAAAAATATTTATCTCGGCTCTGGCTTTTTTAAAAGCATCCAATATTGACTTATTTAACTTCCCTTCTAAAAAGATAAAAGTGTTGTTGGATTCTTCCATCAGTTTTAATTTCTCCAAAATAAAATCTCGCGTCTCTTCGTATTCAAAAACGTTGGAAAAGATCACAATGGATTCCGAAGAAAACAGGCTGGATCCGGAATACAAACTCTCGATTTGCATTCGATTGAAGTTATTCCGGCTGATGGAAAAAGTCTCGGCGTTTTTCGCCAAGCCTGCCCGTACGGGCGGGGATTTTATGAATTTTTCATAATTCAGAATTTTATTTTTCGTATCGTCTCCCGAAAATAAATAGATCATGGGCTAAAACTTAACCAATTTTTTGTATTCCAAATAGGGGGCGCCGTATTTTTGGGCCAGGATTTTTTCTTCTTTGGCTAAAAAGACAAACTTGGCGATAATAAAAGAAAAAAAGGAAAATAAAATAACGAAAAAGGCGTTTGTCATCATCCCGAACCCAAGCATCAAAGAGAAAAGCCCCAGATGCGTCGGGCTCCGGGTATAGCAATAGGGTCCGTGGCAGAAAGTTTCCCGGCTGATATTTTCTTTTTTCAAGCTTCGGGATGTTTTTTGCGCCCAGAGAATTAAAAATGTTCCGAAAATCAAAAAAAGGAGGCCGATCAAGATGACGAGAGAATCGTTAAAAACTTTCAGATTAAAAACAAGATCCAAATAAAGACCGACTAAAAACAAAATAAAATACATAAAATAAGAGTGCGCCAAAACTTTATGGACACTGGGTTTTTGCAACGGCGTTTGATTTTGATTTTCCATTTGCCTATTGTAGCACAAAACTCCCTACTTTACTTCCCCGAAATTATCTCCAAAACCCGAACGCACTTCCAAAGGGATATCATTTTGGTATTGCAAATACGACCTTGGCAATACGCTTTTCATGGCATTTTTTATTATTTCCTCGGCTCGCGACAATACCTTTTCCTCTATCTCGTAAACCAACTCATCGTGGATTTGCAACACCAAGTGAGCCTTGTTTAGAATTCCCTCTTTTTCTAAATCCTCTTCCGCATATTTGATGGCAAGCTTGATGATATCCGCCGCCGTTCCCTGAATGGGCGCGTTGGTAGCGGTCCGTTCGGCCATATTTTTCAAAAAAGGAATTCTGGAATTAATGTTCGGAAAATGCCTGCGCCGGCCAAACAATGTTTCGGTATAAGAATGCTCCAGAGCCTGCTTTTTAACATTCTCCAGATAATCCCGCACGCCGGAAAATTGGTTAAAATAATTATCGTAAAATTTTTGCGCCTCTTCCCTCGTTCCCCCGAGATTTTTGCGCAAGGCGGATACTCCCATGCCGTAAATAATTCCAAAATTAATCACTTTCGCTTTTCGGCGCATCTCTGCGTCAACTTTTTCTATCGGCACGCCAAAAACAAACGAGGCGACTCCGGCATGAATGTCTTTCTGCTCGCGGAAAATTTGAGTCATTTTTTTGTCTCCCGAAAGCATGGCCGCCACCCGCAATTCAATTTGGCTATAATCAAAAGCCGCCAGCTTAGAGCCTTCCGAAGCGACAAAACCATTCCGAATCCTTTTGCCCAGTTCCGTTTTAATCGGCAAATTTTGCAAATTGGGGTCTTGCGAAGAAAATCTTCCGGTCGTAGTCCCGTTTTGTAAAAATTTGGCGCGCAACCGACCGTCCTTCCCTGCCATTTCAGGAATCACATCAATATAAGTGGAAAGCAATTTCTGCAATTCCCGATAAGCTAAAATCTCTTTGATAATCGGATTAGCTTCCTCCAATTCTTCCAAAATGGAAACTTTGGTGGAAAAAGAGCCGCTGGCACTTTTCTTTTTCCCGGATTTTATCCCCATTTTTCCAAAGAGTACTTCTCCCATCTGTTTAGGCGAATTAATATTGAATTCCGCGCCGGCTATTTTATATATTTTTTGAGTCAAAATATCCAACTCTTTATGATATTCAACCGATAAATTTTCAAAATATTTTTTATCTATCAAAATTCCATAATCCTCCATTTTTTTTACGATGGGAATAATCGGTTTTTCTATTTCTTCGTACACTTTGTCCAGATTTTTACCCGCCCCGCCCTGGCCTGGATCTCTTAACTTTTGAAAAATGTATTCATAGGCTTCTTCAAAGAATTTGGTCTTGCTAAAAAATAAAATATCTTCCAAATTAGGGTTTGATATATCGGAGTTGATAAGCCAAAGAGCGATACTGGCTTCTTGGAGTTTTTGCGGATCTATGTTGTTTCCAGGAATCTCGTGAAGATGCTCGGAGGAATCTTCGCTACGACCAGAACTATCTTGCCCTTCCAGGACAGAGGGCGAATGACGGAGAGCATTTTCACGAGATTCCTGATTCCCCCCGAAGAAATTTTTCAAGCGTCCTAATAAAGACCTAAATTCAAAAGTCGTAAAAACTTTTTCTATCTTCTCCAAATCAGCCTTTTCCCAAAAAGTTTTTACGGGTAAAACAAAATCTACCGGCGCGTCGGTTCTGATGGTTGCTAAAGTTTTTGAAAACAAGGCTTCTTCTTCATTGTTTTTAAGCAATTGTAATATTCTAAGAGAGATGTTCATTTCTTTTGCTAGCTCCTCATCCCCTTTCCCGCCAGAGGCGGGTCCGTCTTTGGCGGATATTTTTTCGTATATTTCTTCTATGGTTCCGAATTTGACAATCAAATTCTCGGCAGTTTTTTCTCCGATTCCTTTGATCCCGATAATGTTATCCGAAGGGTCTCCCCGCAAACCTTTATAATCCGGCAAAAGTTTCGGCTTGAATCCGAACCGCCTCACCACCGCTTCTTCATCATATAAAATAGTATCATTAATCCCTTTCTTTAAAGTATAAATCTGCACTTTTTTGTCGTCCACCAACTGCATTGTGTCCATGTCGCCGGAGGCAATGATAATTTTTAAATTTTTGTTCTTTTTATATTTCTCCACGATCGTCCCCAAAATATCGTCGGCTTCAAAACCGGGGCTATCGTAAATCGGAATATCAAATCCTTCAAAAATCTGCCGTGAGTTTTTTAATTGCAAAATGAGAGCTTCATCGGCTTTGGCTCGACCCGCTTTATATCCATCGTAAGCTTCGTGTCTGAAAGTTTTTTGAGGCAAATCATAGCAGGCGACAAGGTAGTCCGGTTTCAGTTCGCTGATTATTTTCATCAACATGCTGGCCAACCCATAGAGCGCTCCGGTTGGCTCTCCTTGGGACGACAAAAATTCCGGCAGAGCGTGATAAGCCCGATGGATGATGGCATGAGCGTCCAAAAGCACTAGGGTTTTGTTGTTTTCCGGCATTTCCCCAATTATAGCATTTTAGCTTTAATTAAAATTTAAAATTTCTATGTCCAGTTTTGGTGTGGGAAATATGAATAAGTTTGGCCTCCGGAGGAATAATTTTCGCCACATTTTCCGGCCACTCGATAAAAACCAGATGTTGATTGTTCCCGATAATTTCTTCCCATCCCAAATACAATAATTCTTTTTCATTTTTTAAACGATAGGCATCTATGTGAAATAGAAAATCATATTTTTTTGACTTAATGGGGTATTTTTTAATTATCACAAAAGTCGGACTGCGAACTTTATTTTTTATTCCTAAATATTTCGCAACTGCTTGGGTGAAATTTGTTTTCCCGGCACCTAAATCTCCCGAAAGACCTACCACTAAAGCTTTTGAGTGCGTCTTTTTATTTTGCAATATTTTCTTCAGGAATATTTCGGCTATGGCCCGTGTTTCTTTTGGATTTTTGGAAAGCATCTTTTGATGCTAACATATTTCCCGTATTTAGGATATAATATAATCCATTCTGATGGCTTTATTCGATGAAGAAAAACAAAATAGGCAGTTGGACGAATTGCGCAAACAGGAAGAAGAGCAATTGGTGGCGACTTTGGCCGAATCAAAATACGGTCTTCCCTATATTGATCTGTACCGTCTGGGTATAGACAATGAAGCCCTGCGGGCGATTTCTGAAAAAGATTCCCGGGAAATGAATGTGGCCCCTTTCAAGCTTTTTGGAAAAAATATTTTCATTGCTCTGCACACCCCCTCGGAGGACCTTCAGAAAAGACTGAAGGAAGATATGGAAAGGAAAAGTCTGGTTCCCACTTTCTACATGGCTTCCACCGCCAGCATCAATAAGGTCTGGGAAAGATATCAAGAACTTTCCATGGCCGAAAGTTCCCAAGTCGGGGGCTTGGATATTTCCGGAGAAATTTTGAGAGAAACAGCCCAAAAAATAGAAAAAATTCAAGATATTCAAAAAATGGTAACCGAAGCTCTGGAAGGAAATAAGATTCATAAAATTTCCCGCCTCTTGGAAATAATTCTGGCCGGGGCAATCGCCATCAAAGCTTCGGATATTCATATCGAACCC
>JBBUAS010000002.1:0-7154 GCA_038058555.1 Patescibacteria group bacterium
CGAATATTCGCTTTCATAATAGTGCTTTTTATTTTATTGCCTATTTTCTCAGCGGCGCCTTCGTCAACGGCCCGTCTGCCTTTCATATATTTTTCTTTTTTCTCTTCTTCTTTTTCTTTATGCCCGAAAAATAAATCTTTGGAAGCTTTATAAAGGGCGTGGTGAAACTTGTAAAAATTATCCGAAGCATGCTTGACGGAAATACCGTCTTTCACATCGTCCAAAATCATATGAAATTCATTTATAAACTTGTCCCCGGCCGGCGCTATGACCAGCTGAATGGCCGCTCCTTCGCCGTCTTTTTTCAGCTTGGAAAAAACATTCAAGATCGGATTCATCGGATCGTGCTCTATGTTGTCATAAGTTTTAATCGGCATCACGCTCCGCTCCGTAAAAGAAGCATAAGCTCCGACCGAACCCCCGTTTTCGTTGAAAATATTATAGTCATCCGTCACTCCCCGAATTTTTGCATTATGATAAAAAGCCAGAATTTGTTTTTCAAAAAGTGAAAGATGTTTATTCGGAATACTGGCATAAACGACTACTTCATCGCTTTGACTACTGAGCGCCACCTCCAGAGTAAAATAATTTTCTTTTTCATTGTATTTGCCTTCTCCGATAGACTGCATCCCGGCATAAAACTGCTCCATCGCGCCGATAAATTCTTTGAAGCCTTTTGATTTATCAGCCTCGTCTTCGGGCGGGGGAAGAGTAATTTCAAAAAGAGTCATATTGAGAGCTCTATAAATAGGCGAACCTTCTTTGAAATCCAGCAGTACTTGCCCGGTCTTTATATATTGAATAAGAATCCGATGAAAGTCGTCATCAATATGAGGACTGCCCATCGCTTCCACCACCGAGAGCGCATTGCGAATTCCTTTGGTAACGACAATCCCCAATAATTCTTCCATAACATTATCGTGAGATTCGGGCTTGAGCGCCAGAATAATGCCCTCTGTTTCTTTTTTACCTACGATATTATTCTCGTGAATTAATTGTTCGGCTGGGATGTTTTTATATTCACCGATTACGTCTCGAGTGGCATTTTCTTTGGCCTGTTCAAAATGTCCTTGACTGATTAAATCCGCTTCCCGCTTGGCGACATGGGCGCGCAGATAATCAAGCTCCTCCTCCGGAGTCTTAAACTTGGGCATTTCCTTAAAAAATGATCCTTCCATAACTTAATTATACAGCAAAACTCTTTCTTGGCATACTTTTTATAATGCAATCTATCCCCGCAAGCTTGCGGGGCGAACTGCTCGGCCCGTCGGCCTGCGCAAGGCATTCTAAAAAGTACGCCTACGACGAGTTTTTATATTTTCGTTAAGATCTCCGCCTTACCTTCCGTAATCAAAATTGTGTGTTCAAAATGCGCGCTGTTCTGGCCGTCGGCAGTGCGAAAAGTATAGCCGTCATCATCAATGGTCACTTTTTTAGTGCCCAGATTCAGCATTGGTTCAAGCGCGACAACCATCCCCGGCATAAGCTTTGCTCCCGTTCCCTTTTTCCCAAAATTGGGGATATACGGATCTTCGTGAATTGCCCGGCCGACGCCATGTCCGGAAAGAACTTCCACAATGCCGTACTTATGTTTTTGCGCGCGAATAAAACTTTCTATGCTATAACTTATGTCCCCGACTGTATTTCCTGCCCTGGCTGCATCAATCCCCGCAAAAAGCGCTCGTTCAGTAATTTGCAAAAGTTTTAAACTTTTTGCGTCTACGACGCCAACCGGCACGGTCAAAGCCATATCGGTAAAAAGTCCTTTGTGCTTGATCCCCAAATCAAGCGCGACGATATCCCCTTCTTTTAAAATTCTATTTTTATTCGGAATTCCGTGCACCACTTCATCGTTGACCGAGACGCACAGCGAAGCGGGATATGGTTTAGTCGCCCCTTCGGGGCGATAATTCAAAAAAGCAGGCTGGTCGCCCATTTCTCTAATCAACTTTTCCGCATAGATATCCAAATCTTTCGTAGAAATACCCGGCGCAATTTTTTCTTTCAACTTGTAAAGCACCTCCGCCAGATGCCTGCCTCCTTCTCGCAGTATTTCTATTTCTTCCGGTGTCTTGATGATAATCCCCATACTAAAATTTTAAGTTTTTATTAATAGTGGTCATTTTTTGTAATCAAAAATTAGGCGATAGCCGTTACGGGGCAGGCATCTAAAACTCTAAGGCCTTAATGATGTCCTTATGGACATTTTCTACCGACTGCTCGCCATTAATCGTATAAATTGTGTAGCCGATTTTATCTTTAAAATAATTCATGGCGGGCACTACTTTATTGATGTATTCATCAAATCTTTTTTCTATTCCCTCTTTGGTGTCATCCACTCGTCCACGCAATAAATTGCGTTTCATCGCTTCTTCTTTCCCGACTTCAATATAAATAATTTTTATATTTTCTCTTTTATAAAACTCCAACATTTTTTCAAAGCTTACAGATTGAGTTGTTTCGCGAGGATATCCGTCGGCTATTAAATTCTTTTCCGGAGTCAAAGAAGTAATGAGAATATTCGCCACGATCGCATCGGTTAAAAATCCGGGTTGCAGATGCCCTTGCTCCATTGATTCTTTAATAAGTTGTCCGGTATAATTGCCCGATTCAACCAAGGTCCGATATTCATTCCCAGGGTAAACATAGACAATTTCCCGCCCGTCTTTTTTCTTTAAAACATCCATCAAAAGTTTCACCTGCGTTCCCTTGCCGGAACCTACTTGTCCAAAAAATACAAAAGTTGAACTTTGCATGATTTTACTATATCATAAACTTATGAAAAAACTAGGTTTTGACATCGTGCTGTTGGGGATGATCGCCTCTGGCAAAGAAACCCAAGCCAATATTTTAAAAAAGAAATATGCCCTGAAATTTGTCGAGTCCGGAGTATATACCCGCAACCTCTTAAAAGAAAAAGGCAAAGACGGCGATATGGCCAGACGCACAGCCGGCAAAGGAAAACCTTTGAACACTTTTTTATTCCAAAAGTTTTTGATCGAGGAAATAAAAAACAAACCAAAAAATAAAGACCTGCTTTTCTTGGGTACTCCCCGACTCAAGCCGGAAGCGCAACTCCTTAAAAAAACTCTAGTCGCGCGAGGTGAAAATTTTTTGGCTTTATACATTACCTTGCCTGATAAAGAAGTTTACAAGCGTTCATTTTTGCGCAAAGTTGGAAAGATGAAAATGATTTACAAAATATTTGACACAAAGAAATTAATCGCCACGCGCATCAAATGGCACAAAGACCAAGTCGGCAAAACCGTAAAATATTTCAAAAGCCTAAAAAAATTAAAAATAATCAACGGCAACCAATCCGTCCCAAAAGTGACGAAGGATATTTTGAAAGTAGTTGAGGAATATAAAAAAGCTAGAAGCTAGACACTATAAGCTAAAAACTATTTTAATACTCCCGCATGGAGATTTGGGCATCGACTTTTTTCATTAGGTCGAGGACCACGGAGACGACGATCAGAATAGAGGTGCCCCCCAGGGCGAAAGAGGTGTTGCCGGTGATAAATTGCATCACTAGAGGCAAAATTGCCACAAAACCTAAAAAGACCGCGCCCAAGAGGGTGATGCGGGAGAGTACTTTAGAAATATATTCGGAAGTGGACGGCCCCGGACGAATCCCCGGAATAAAAGCGCCATTTTTCTGCAGATTGGTGGAAAGCGCTTCGGGATCGAAAGTGACCGCCGTATAAAAATAAGTAAAAAGAAAAACAAAAATAAAATAAAAGACGGCGTAGAGAATTGAAGTCTGGTCAAATTTAACAAGAATAGTGGAAATTGTATGTAAAATACCATCACTGAAGCGCTCTAAAAATTTGCCGATCATCTGCGGGAAAAGCAAAATAGACAAAGCAAAAATGATCGGAATCACTCCGGCTTGATTCACCCGCAAAGGCAGATAAGTGGAACCCCCGCCGTACATTTTCATTCCCCGAACGCGTTTCGCATAGGTTACGGGAATCGGTCGTTCCGCTTCCGTCACCAGCACAATGCCGGCTAAAATAAGCACCCCTAATACCGCGAAGACAAGATACATCGGAAGTTGAGAAGCGTCAAAAGTGAAAATATTCTGGCTGACCCAGGAAGGAAGCTGAGAAACAATCCCGGCGAAGATTATCAGGGAAACTCCATTCCCAATCCCGAATTCAGAAACCAGTTCGCCAATCCACATCAAGAGGATGGCTCCGGCAATAATAATAAATAAATTAGTCAGGCGGTCAAAAGGGGTTAAACTGCCTAAAATATTCTGCTTTTCCAGAATAAACAAGAGACTGAAGCCTTGAATAGCGGCCAGCGGAACAGTGAGCAGTCTGGAATATTGAGAAAATCTTTTTCGGCCCGCTTCTCCTTCCTCGTGATAAATCCTTTTCAAAGCCGGAACCATAATGGTTAAAAGCTGCATAATGATCGAGCCGGTAATATACGGACCGACACCGAGCATGATAATGGAAAGATTGGAAAGCCCGCCTCCGGAAAAGATGTTCAGGATGCCGAAAAATTGATTGTTCGTCAAAAATCTCTCCAAAGCCACGGTGTCAATCCCCGGAATCGGAATAGCCGAAAGCAATCTGAAGATTATCAGCGCAAAAAAAACGAATAAAACTCTTTTTCGCAAGGTTGTGTCGGTCCAGATTAATTTTATTTTATTCCAAAAATTTTGCATTTTACTTTATAAGTATATGCTTTCCTTTAATTAACAGACGCTTCCTGATTTCTGAAAATGATTCTTTTCTCCCTGCGGTAGAAACAGTTTTATCCATCCAAAGTAAAAATGGCTTCTTTTTTGACTTAAACTGATAACCGCGATTTTTCGGCAATTTCTTAATGATATCACGAAGTTCCGGACGACGCTTGTTTCCAGCGCGCGCTGTCTGTCCCTTGCCTCCGCGGCCGGAAGTTTTCGCATGTTTGCCTCCCCGGCCCACTAATCTGTCTCTTTTATTCTTATGAGTTCTTTTTAAATTATGAATTTGCATCTTATTTGCTTGCAGATAGCGCTTTAGGCGCTATCTGCTATATTAATTTCCTTGTTGGCGACAACGGCACTTTCCATTATTGGCTTGACGTATTTTATGGAAATCGGGGAAAGCGCTAAAATGACCGCTTTCGCATTATTCAGTTTATTCTTGCTGTTGGAAAAAATTTTTCCGGTAATGTCTTTCATTCCGGAAAGTTTGACGATATCGCGAATGACCGAACCTGCCACCAGCCCTCGGCCCTTATTCGGTTTGAGAACCACATAAGAACTGGAAAACTTAGCCGAAAGTTCGTGAGGAATGGACATGGTTTTAGTCAGATTCAGTTTAATCATATTTTTCTTCGCATTTCGCAGGGCTTTATTGATCGCCAAAGAAGTGTCTCCGGCTTTCCCTAAACCTAAGCCAACTCCTCCTTTTTTATCTCCCGCCACTAAAGCAACGCTGAAGGAAAATCGGCGTCCGCCGGCGACCACCCGCGTTACTCGACGGATGTCCAGAATTTTTTGGTCAAATTCGGGCTTCGCTCGATTAAAAGAGGAAGATCGGCGGCCACTATTCTTTTTTTTATTTCCTTTTTCCATATATTTAAATAATTTGCAATTTTTAATTTACAATTTTCAACTAAAATTCCAATCCGGAAGCACGGGCTTCGTCCGCTACTAATTTTATCCGCCCGGTATATTTAAAACCATTGCGGTCAAAAACTACTTTCTTGATTTTGCTTTTTTGACATACATCAGCAATCAGCTTGCCAACTTCTTTCGCCCGTTCTGTCTTGGTGCCCTTCGTAATTTTTACGTCGCTAGCCTGCGCTAATGTTTTCCCAGTCATATCATTGATAACTTGCGCATAAATAAATTTATTTGAACGAAAAACCGTCAGTCTCGGACGCATTTCTGTCCCATGGATTTTAACCCTTATTTTCTTCTTGAGTCTTATTCTTTTGTTGGTTTTGTGAATCATTGTATTATACCGTTTTCTTTCCTTGTTTGCGTCTGATAACTTCGTTCTCATAACGCATTCCTTTGCCTTTGTAAGGCTCCGGCTTTTTTAACGCGCGGATGGCGGCGGTAAAATTACCAACCAATTCTTTGTCAATGCCGGTGATGGTAATATTATTTTTTTCAGCCGTAGCGATGATTCCTTCTGGAATAGCCACCACTACCGGATGAGAAAAACCAAGAGCGAAATGAAGCTCCTTGCCCCCGCCTCCGGACGGGGCAGGCTTGACTTCAGATTTGAATCCGACTCCTTCCAAAATTAATTTCTTCTGATAAGGTTCCTGTACTCCCTTGATCATATTTTTGATATGCGAAGCATAAGTGCCCCAAAGAGATTGGGAAAATTTATCGTTTCTTTTTATGTCCAGCTTCACATTTTTACTTGCCCCGTCCTTGGCGGGGTCGGTGACAATAATAGTAATATCATCTCTAAAAACTCGGCTTAAAGTTCCCTTGGGGCCAAGAACAGTCACAGTGTTGCCATTCTGGGTGACTTTTACTCCGGCCGGTATTAATATTTCTTGTTTGCCTATTCTTGACATAAAAATAAATCTACCAAATTCTAAATAATGCCTCGCCTCCGACTTGTTCTTTTCTGGCGTCTTTTCCCGATAAAATTCCTTTCGGCGTAGAAAGCACTAAAAGACCCAATCCGTTTCGAACAGAATGGATATCTTTCATCCCGAAATAAACACGGCGGGATTGTTTGGAAATTCTTTCTACCTCGGTAATTTTCGGTTTCTTGTCCACATACACAAGGCCGACTTCCAAGACCGGCTGGCCCTTTTTTACTTTTTTGGAAATTTCAGAAAGAAAGCCGGCTTTTTTCAAACATTCGGCAATAGCGTTTTTCATTTTGGAATACGGGAAGACAACCATTTCGTGTCCGGCGAGACTTCCATTCTTCATTGTTATTATCATGTTTGAAATTGAATCCATAAAATTTTTTTACCAGGAAGACTTGCGAACCCCCGGAAGCATTCCTTCGTTGGCTAACTCACGGAAACAGATGCGACAAATACCGAAATCCCTCATAAAAGCATTCCCCCGGCCACAGCGAAAACATCGGTTTTTCTGTCGAGTGGAAAATTTCGGTTTCTTTTTGCTTCTCGCGACAACTGATGTTTTTGCCATCCCATTAAAAAATTAATTAATAACG
>JBBUAS010000003.1:0-4737 GCA_038058555.1 Patescibacteria group bacterium
TCCGTGGGAAGACCAGGCATTAATTTTTTCTTTTAGATTTTCAAAAAGTTTGCTTTTCCCCAAACTCACTTCTACCGGCCCGTATGATTTCCCTTCTTTCACCGCCTGGATAGAATTTTTATCGTATTCGTAGGCAATCCATTGCATACCGAGGCAAATACCCAAAATAGGAATTTGGAGTCCTAAAATCTCTTTGGGAATAGAAGGCACGGCTGCATCCGAGATATTAATAGTCCCGCCGGAAAATATTATTCCTTTTGGTTTATTCTCTTTGGCCCAATTCAAGGATTTTTCTGGCGGTAAAATAATGGAATGAAAACCCAAATAGCGCAAGCTACGCCTGATGATTTCGGTATATTGTGAACCGAGGTCGATAATCAAAATTTGAGTTTTGTTGTCCTGCATTTATTGATTATACCACAAAATATATTTATAAATAAATATAGGAACTAGATATTTACAAAAAGATTATAGAGATTTAATCGCGTCATTCCAGGCCAGACCCGCCACCAACCCAAAAGCGCCAATTAAATATCCCATCGTTTGATTTTTAAATCTTGTTTTTACTTGGTCGTTGATCATATAATCAATCAATTTTTTTCTGATAAAGGTGTCCTTTTTCACTCCTCGGCTCGGAAATACAAAAAGGCTTTTTTATATTTCTCTCGCTCTACGTCGTGAATAAAAATGCGCAACAGCCAGCAGAGTTAAAAGGGCAAAAAAGGCTGTCAAGGCCATCATCGGAATTGACATATATCCCCCGAACTCCGAGACCAGACGCTGATAACAAGATACGCCTGACGCATCGCATGGCAAGCCGGAATTTGCTCCGAAGTAATAGAAAAAATTCTGATAGACAGAAATGAGAAAACCGGCAGTAAGCAGAGAGGCGGCGTATCTTATCACTTTTCTATCCCGGTCCCAAAGAGCCGTCCCAAAAAGAAAGAAAACCGGAAACATAAAAATTCTCTGCCACCAGCACAAAACACAAGGAGGAAAATTAATAATTTCGGAATAAACAAGCGGGAAGACTGAGGAAAATAAAGCAATTAAGAAACTTAAGATTAAAAAATGTTTATTGATAAAATCCAAAAATAAGTTTTTCTTCGGACCAAAAAAAAGGGAAAACAAAGCAATGACTGAAAGAATCTGAAGCAAAATAGCGCCGGATCCCAGAAATAAATTTAGATAATGGACAGTGACAGGATTCATATAATTTTATTGGGGTACGGATAAATCAGGCAAAACGCAGGCTGTTTTCTCAGCCAGTTTCTCAAGCTGAATTTCTCCGTTCAACCTTGAACCATCGGCAAATTCCCAAGTCGGATAACCCTCTATTTTTTTATCCGTGCAACCCTGCGTCTGGCCTTGCCCGCTAGGGAGAGAGCATTCAACATAAGGCAATAATTTTTGAGACGAACCGAAAAGTTTTTTCTGTGATTGGCAATGCGCGCACCAAAAAGCTCCATAGAAAACAGCTCCTTTGTCTTTCAAGCAAGCCGCAAAAGCGTCATATTTGCCGGGTCCCAGGGGCGTACTATTTGATTGCAATAAAACAGCGGCAATCGTTCCTAAAATTAAAAGACCGATGACTACAAAGAAAATCTTTTTATTATCCATAATCAAATTCTACCAATTTAAAAAATCTTTGGCAAGAAAACAATCAGGCCGACGATAACTGCGACGAAAGTGGAAAGCAATACGGCCGCAGCCGCTACATCTTTGGTATCTCGCGCATAAGGATGATATTCGGGAGAAGTTAGATCGATGTCTATCTCAATCGCGGTATTGAAGGCTTCGGAAATTACCACCAAACCGATTGCGAAAACTACCGCCACCCATTCAAGATTGGAAATGTGAAAATAAAATCCCAAAATAATCACAAAGAGAGTCGCTATGGTTGCCGTATATCTAAATAAATTATTGGTTGTCATCCAAAAAACGCGCATTCCCCGAAAGGCATTTAAAAATCTCTGCCCATGTCCCACCTTCCGCCACGCCTTTTTTTCTTTTTGCGAATCCATTATTGTATTATACCGCATTTTTACTGATACTGTATATAGATCGGCTGGGGATTTAATTTCAAAAGACTTTCCGACGTCATCAAAACAGTCCCCTTTTCCAGAGTGTCATTTTTATAAAACAATTTAAAACCGGCAAACTGCACGGGTTCTTCGTAAATAAATTGCTGATAAGTATTTATTTTTTTCGCTTCCATTCCCCAGCCATCCATATTCATAATAATCTGCACCTCCGGCAAGGTTTTAATTTCTTTGTAATTCGTCACCATTTTTTGGGTGTAGCGGTGAATAATTAGAATTTTCGGAGTAAGGTTATTTTCTTTCACAATATTCGCCAAATAATTCGAGGCGAAATTTATATCCATGGCGTCTAAGGTACCAACGACTTTTCCGGGACGAATAGTTCCTTTCATGGAAAATTCCGGATCAATACCCAAATGCACATTGGGTAACTTTAAATATTTTTCCAATAATGGAATTTCTGTCTGCACATTCGAAAAACCGACTTGAAGATCGAGAAAAACAATGGCGTTGATTTTTTCCGCCATCGCCAATACTTTATCTATCTCCGTACCCGGCATTCGCAACCGATACTTCCCGCTTTCTCCCGGACTCCCTTGCGCCACCACCGCAATATAATGAAGAGCGGGAAGAACGGGAGTTTTCGGATCAGCTTCTTGCCATTTTTTTACTTCCATTTCCAGCCGGGCAAACATTTCTACTTCCGGATATTCTCCCAACACTCCCATTTTAGTAGAGTATAAATTGCCGTAATAAGCGACAATGCGCTTGAAAGGCAGTATCGCGCCGGCATTGGGATACTCTGTTTTCACCGGCCAAGAATGAATTTTTATTGGTTGCGGAGAAACAGGAACTTTGGTAATTTTAGTAATAGACTTGCCATTCTTGTCTTTGCTAATTGTTTTCACATTTTCATAAACAATCGGGTCAGGAGGGTTGTTCGCCAATTCTTCCATTTTTTTATCGTAAGCCATTTTATCGAGCGGCGGAAGAGTCAACGATGATTTTTCTTTTTGCTCTATTTTTATATTTTCACCATTTTTTTGGTATGATATTTGGCTGCTGAAAAAATCATTAAAGGTAAAAAATAAAACAATCAACAAAAATAAAAAAAGAGTAAAAGTAAAAAAATTTTTCATAATGCATTAACAATTCTATCAAATTCACTTTCCTTCAGATATTTTTCTCCGACCACGATATCGCGCAATGTCTGATTCGTGGAAACAGCTTTTCTGACAATTTCCGAAACCAGATCGTATCCCAAACGGGGAACAAGCAGAGTCGCGTAAGCAGTTGAGTTTTCCAAATGAAATTTACATTTTTCTTTGTCAGCTTTTATTCCCCGCACGCATAATTTATCGAACTGCCCGATGACTTCTGCCGTAAGTTTGATCGACTCAATCAATTTATCCGCGATAATCGGAAGCATCACTCCCAGCTCCATCTGGGCTCCTTCCGCCGCTTTCTCAATCGAAAGATTATTTCCGGAAATTAAATAATACAATTGATTAACCGTCTCCGGCATAACCGGATTCACTTTCCCGGGCATGATGGAAGAGCCCTTCTGCAATTCCGGCAAAATTATCTCCCCGATTCCGCCTTTGGGACCTGAAGCCATCAACCGCAAGTCATTGGCTATTTTTGACAAATCAACACCTAAAGCCGTAATCATTTGCGAGATTATCAAAAAGTCATTTTGCGAACTTGTCTTGGCCATCAGATTGCCGGCTTTATAAAACTTGCCACCGGTAATCTTATTTAATTCTTTATAAACTTCCTTGATATAGGACGGAGACGCATTGATAGAATTTCCGATGGCTGTTCCTCCTAAATTTAAAACTCGGCATAAATCTTCCGCATTTTTTATTTGAGATTGATGTCTTTTTAAATTATCGGCATAAGCTAAAAATTCCGCTCCGAGAGTCGTCGGAACTGCGTCTTGTAAATGAGTCCGTCCCAATTTATTTATATTTTTAAATTCTTGGGCTTTGGCTTGCAAAGATTTGACCAGAGAGGATAATTTATAATCCAGGTTTTCAAGCAAATAAAAAACGGCGATTTTTAAAGCGGAAGGATTGACATCGTTGGTCGACTGACTCTGATTCACATGATTATTCGGATGCACTTTTATTTTATTTTTCAGAATCAAAGTGGCCAGGTGAGCAATCACTTCATTCACATTCATATGAATGGCTGTCCCCGCTCCGCCCTGCAAATTGGAAATGGGAAATTGATTCTCTTGCTCGCTTTTTAGAATTTCATCACAAGCTTTAGTAATAGCTTTTTGTATTTCCTTGCTTAAATTTCCCGCCCTGTAGTTGGCAACAGCGGCCGCTTTTTTTATCTTCACCATGGCTAAGACAAATTCCATTCTTGTCTGATGAACGGAAAAGGGGAAATTTTTCAGAGCCTTTTTCGTTTCTTCGCCATAGTATGGTTTTTTCATAACAATATCATAACAAATTTATAAATTATTTTCTTTACTGACCAAAGCGATAAAAGCCAGCACTAAAATATAAACGATGTGCTCGTCAATGATTGGATTATTTTCCGGCCAAAGCAAAGACAAATACATAGAAAAAAGCAAAAGACAGCCGGCCAGGCACCCCCATTTTACAAACTTGTTAAAGATCAAGGTCAGTCCGATAAACAAAAGCCCGAGCATAAAAAGCCAATCAACCATAGCGACCCCGGC
>JBBUAS010000004.1:0-2761 GCA_038058555.1 Patescibacteria group bacterium
CTACTCATATCTTCTTTGGCAAAACTTCCCCCAATACCAAAACCGTCAAAATCCATAGAGGAAATCACCCGGGCGCTTTCTTGTCTCAATTTTTTTTCAATTTTAAAATACATCACATTTCCACTTCCGCAAATTTTATTTCCTGAATATTCACGGGACTGGCAAGCAGTGCTTTGGTAAACGGATCGCGCGGGTCGGAAATTATCGTTTCCACGATTGCCAGGACATAAGGATTGATGCCGGGCATTACCACTTGATCGCCTTTTTGCAATACAAAATCTCTCGGTAAAATCATTTCAAAATTTCCTCCGCCTCGCCCGATGATTTCCATAAAAACATCTCGGCCCGACACGACAGCCTGCGTTCTTTCTCCTGTATTTGAAAACAAAATTACTTTTGAAGAATTTCTGTAAACAAGATTGACACGCCCAATCGGCACAGATCCCAGAGCAAAAACGATATCTCCCATTTTTATCCCCTCTCCGGCCCCCGCATCAATAAGGAGCGTATCGTAAGGACTTTGATTTGGTTTGGATAAAATAGCCGACAAAATCATATTAGTCTTTTCATTTTTCCGTCCTAAAATTTCTTTGAGACTGCTGTTCTCGGCAACGATTGAATCGTAATTCAATATTCTTGCTTCCTGGGCATCTAATTCCGACTGTAAATTTCGATTCCGGAGATACAAAGAATTTTTAGAAACAAAATATGAGCCGAAGTTTTTAAATTTTTCACCGATATTGTGGCCGGCAATTAAAACAGGACGAAAGATAATTTGGCTTATATAAGAAAGTCCGTTAAAAATACTTATTCTGAAATAAAATAAAACAACTAAAATAACCGCACCCAAGGCAATTTGAGAAAATTTTTTTCTTTTTATTTTTTTATCTAGGAGGTAACTCATCTTGGTTGCCAATCAGAACCTCTTGATAAAATGGAATGTTGTCCAGAATAACTCCGGTTCCGCGGGCCACTGCCGAGAGCGGATCTTCTACTACATAAACCGGAATTTTAAGAGTCCGTTGCAACAGCTGATCCAATCCGGGAAGCAAGGCTCCGCCCCCGGAAAGGGTAATTCCCCGGTGCATTATGTCGGATAAAATTTCCGGCGGAGTTGTTTCCAACATATCTTTTACCCCCTCTACCAGGCCTTTAATCGAGATTGAAAGCGCCTCGCGGATATCGGAATCCGTTACCACCACTTCCCGAGGCAATCCGGTCAAAAGATCCCGCCCCTGAACCTCTGTTTCCATATATTCGCCCTCCAAAACAGAACCAATGGCAATTTTTACCATTTCCGCTGTTCGCTCGCCGATTAATATTTTAAATTCATCACGCATATAAGTAATGATATCGTTGTTCAACCGATCGCCGGCTATTTTTAAATTTTTTGATTTTACAATCCCGCCCAAAGAAATCACCGCAATATCGGTTGTTCCGCCGCCAACGTCTATAATCATCGAACCGACCGGATCTTTGATGGGAAGCCGGACGCCGATAGCGGCCGCCATCGGTTCTTCCACTAATAAAACTTCTCTGGCACCAGCACTGCGCGCTGCGTCGTAAACTGCCCGAGTCTCAACGTTCGTCGTTCCGGATGGCACTCCGACCAGAACCCTTGGTCGGGCTAATTTCTTGGACATTTTGTCCGCTTTATTTATCAAATAAGAAAGCATTTCTTCAGTCACTTCAAAATCAGAAATGACTCCGTCCACCAGCGGACGAATCGCTTTAATATGCCCCGGAGTGCGGCCGAGCATTTCTTTCGCCTCTCCGCCAACTGCCAGAATTTGATTAGTCTTGACATTCACTGCCACCACCGAAGGTTCATTAATGACAATACCGTGACCCTTCAAATAGACCAGAGTGTTGGAAGTACCCAAATCTATGCCGATGTCGTTGGAAATTAATTTGTAAAATTTTTCAAACATGGAATAGGCGCCAGGCTTTAGGTGCTAAGCTTTAGTATTTTTAATAATTCGTCGAGTGAAACGATTTTCCCTTTTTCTTCCGTTCTTTTTTTAATTTCAATTCCATTGTCTTTCAAACTGCGAACTGAAATCACGGCGCGCATCGGAATACCGAGTAAATCCGCATCGGAAAATTTTTCTCCAGCCGACACATCCATCCGGTCGTCAAATAAAACTTCAATACCCGCTTTTAGCAAACTTTCATAAATTTTACCGGCTTCTTTGAAAACCATCTCATCTTCCCCTAAAGCAAGCAGGTGCACTTTAAAAGGCGCGATAGACTCCGGCCAAATAATGCCTTTATCATCAGATAAAACTTCGACGACTGTGCCCAAAAGACGCCCTAAGCCGATACCGTAACAACCCATTAAAACAGTATGCTTTTCTCCTTTTTCATTCATAAAAGACAAATCGAATGGCGCGGAATATTTGGTTTTTAGATCAAAAATATTTCCAACTTCAATGGCCCTGTGCTCCGCCAATTCCTCTTTTTTTAAATTAAGCTGCCCTAATATTTCGCCACTCATCACTTCTTTATTGAGAGCCATTCCGCTTTTTTCATCAACATAAATAACATCCTCCCCCATCGAGGTAATGGTTTGAAACTCATGGGAATATTTGGCAAAAGTTCCGCCTGAAGCAAAAGTCAGATAAGTTAAATGTCCAATTCCAACGCGTTGGAAAATAGTTTTATAAGTATTTTGCATCTTGCCGTAAAAATTTTCAAAATCTTCTTGAGAGGTATGAAAAGAATACATATCTTTCATAATAAATTCCCGGCCCCGCAACAT
>JBBUAS010000005.1:0-18646 GCA_038058555.1 Patescibacteria group bacterium
AAAAGCGGAAATAAAGTCATTACTCTGGAAAATGGCGCAACCTTAAATGCCCCGATGTTCATCAAAAAAGGAGACATCATCAGCGTCAACACCGAAACGAGAGAATATGTCGAACGAGTGTAGACGAGCGAGATCCTGAGAGTAGTAAGTCGTAGGGTAGAGAGAGTTTAAATAAGTGAAATTTTCCTTGCGTCATTGGCGAGGAATCCATTTATCCAAATTGGGCGATACTTCCATTCGTTTAAATTGTTGCGGACCTTTTTCCCAAGGCATTTGATCTTCCTCCCCGGTCAACTCCCCTACTTTATTATCAAATTCTTGCCCTATGTTTTCTACTTCGCCCAATGCCTCTATCACGGCATCAACATCCAGCGGATTGGCCTTAAGCAAATCTTTCACTTCCGCGCCTTTTGTTTTTGCTTGAGTTAACAAATCTTCCAGCTCCATGGTGTCAATCTTTTGGCGTTTTAAAGTTTTTATTCGTTGAGCATCCTTGTTTGTCTCGCGCGTAAAATCTGACTGAAACCGGCCCAGGTTGCCCATAACCATGATTGTTCTCTGGTTTTCCATCACATCATCCATTTGTCCAAAAAAATCATTTTGCGCCATATCGAATGCGTCTTCGGCATTTTCTTGTATTTTTGCTTTGGCCGCATTGCGTATTTCTTTTATTTTAGCAACCGAGGATTCAAATTGCGAATAGACCGAAGATAAATCAATCCCGTTTTTATTCAAACGGTCTACTGTCGACTTAGAACGTTTTAATTCGCGTTCCAAGTTTTTTACCTGACGATCCATTTCTTTTACTGTCTGCGGCCAGCGAGCCAGCATTTCCATTTGGCCTCGACTTTCGTCCAAATCGCGCATTAAATCAAAAATGTCTTCGGCATTTTCCATTTTGCCGGCTTTAATATCCGCAATTGCTGTTTTCACTTTGCCTAGATTTTCGCTCACAGTTGCCGGCACGGACATATTTTGCTTAATTAATTTTTGTACCTGTTTTTCAAATGTATTAATACTGCTCTCAATCCGACGCATTTCGCGCATGATATTATCCATTCGCTCCAAATTTTGACGTTCATTTTCCAAATCACGCATACTTTGTCCCATTTCGTCCATATTCAAATCTTTCATCTCGTCGGCGGTGGCGGACAAAAATTTATTCGTAATTGTTTTTAATTCTTCAATTTTAGTTTTGATGTCAGAAGAAATTGCCACTCCTTTTTTCTCAAATCGCGCCACCAAAGCTTCAAATTGTTTCAATTGCCCTGCTATTTGCTGCGCGCCGCGTTTTACATCTTTCAAGGCGCGTTCGTTATCCGATCCCTGTTGGAAATTATTATTTTGGAGTGGTTGCGCCAAATCGGAAGAAGCCTGTGGCGGCTGCATCGGGTTGGGAGAAACTTGCGGCATTTGCTGTTGCGCTCCATCCATCAATATCGGAACTACGGGTTGCTGTATTTGAACACTATCTTGCGCTTGCGCCTGCATCTGCACGCGGCTTGCGCTCAGCGATTGAATCGCATTTTTGAAAATTCCCGGCAATTCAAAATAAAAAGCCTGGGCAGCAGACGCGGCTAGCACCAAGCCGCCAACAAAGAACACGCTAACAATAAATATTTTAGAAGTATTATTCATAGATTTTTAATTAGCTAATAAAAAAACAACAAGTTAATTGTACCACAAAGACCATAAAACAAGAATAAAAGTGTGGATTTTTCAGCTTTTTTTATTTCACCACAAAGGGAAGCAGACCGAGAAAACGGGCGTGCTTGATGGCGTTGGCGAGCGCGCGTTGATTCTTGGAAGTTACTCCGCTGCGCTTGTGGCTCGTGATTTTGCCGTTGGGATTCAGAAATTTCTTGAGAATTTCAATATCCTTATAATCGATAAATTTTATATTATTGGCTGAAAAATAATCTTGCTTCATTTTTGAAAATTGAAAATTAATAATTGAAAATTTAGAAGGGTATGTCTTCAGGATTAATATCTTCTTCCGGATATTCAATGGTATCAACCTCGCTTTGGGAAGCCGGGGCTTTAGAACCAACACTGCTTGTTCCGCCATTCCCTCCTGTACTTCCTCCCTTCGGACCAAATTGCGTCCGGTCAGCCACTATTTCGGTGCGATATTTTTTCTCTCCGGAAGTCTTGTCATCCCAGCTTCTCGTCTGCATTCGGCCTTCTACCAAGATGGAACTTCCTTTTTTCATATACTGCGCGACTGTTTCCGCCTGGCGTCCGAAGACTACGATATTGTGATAGTCGGCCGATTCTTGGCGTACGCCATTTTTGTCTTTCCAAACACGGTTAGTGGCCAGAGAAAATGAACAGACTTTAATCCCCGAAGGAAGGGAACGAAGCTCCGGATCGCGGGTAAGATTTCCTATTAATATTGCTTTGTTTAAATACATGTTGATTTGATTATTAATTTCTAATTTCTAAACTGCCACCATTGCGTCTATTTCTTTATCAATTTCTTCTTTGTTGATGGGAACAACTGTTTCGTTGTTTTCATCTCTCAGCACTCTCGATTTTCGATGTATTTCCCCGCGCACGAATCTTTTGGCCGCGATTGTATTTTCTTTAACTGTTTTCAATATCAAAAATCTAATAAAGTTCGGATCAAGGTCAAGCTTCTTTTTTAATTCTAAAACCGCATCCGTCGCCATAGTAAATTTAATCCAACCGAAATACGCCGTCTTAAATTTGCCGCGCACATTGGCAACCGTTTTAACCATCAGGTAAGCCAGTGGTATCATTTTCGGCATCTCGTCGGAAATAACAACTCCTTTCAAAGATGCGACAAGTTCTTTCAAGTTGCCGTATTGAACCGGCACATCAGCTTCAGGAATAGTGGGGGCCAAAAGATAACCCAACTCGTAAACTCGGAAATTTGTTTCTTCTTTTGCATTATTTTCGTTTCCAATTTCTTCTCTTTGCATGAATTGATACTAGCAAAAAGCTTTCTAAATTGCAAACAATTTCCTGACATTTGCGACAATAGCTTCCGCTACTTTTTCTTCTGGCAGATTTTTTATTTCCGCAATTTTTTTGACAATTTCTTTGACATAAACGGGCTCATTGCGTTTCCCGCGATAAGGCACCGGCGCAACATACGGAGAATCTGTTTCCGACATAATCATATGCAAAGGAGTATTTCTGATTATTTCATCATAATCGTGCGTAAAAGTGATAACTCCGGTAAAAGATAAAGTGAAACCAAAATCCAAAAAAGCTTTGGCCTCCTGCAAACTTCCGGCAAAAAAATGCACATCTCCTTTCACTTTTGGATACTTTTTTAAAAGTTCTAAGGTGTCCGTGTAAGCATTAAACTCTTTATTTTTCGGATTATTGCGAATATGGAGCATAAGTGACTTATTTACTTCATTGGCCAGTTCTATTTGTTGTATAAAAGATTTTTTCTGTTTTTCTATCGACTCGGCATTTAAATGATAATAATCCAATCCACATTCCCCTATTGCCACCACTTTCGGATCTTTTAAAAGTTCTCTGTAAACATTTTTATCAAAAATTTCCCCGCGTGAAGTAAATTCTTGTCCTTCAGCACCCAATTCTTTTTCGTCATGAAAAGAAGCATCGGTATGGATCGGATGAAGCCCGATAATCGCATAGACTCCTTCTTTATATTGATGCGCCAATTCGATCGCCTTTTCTGAAGTACTCACCTGCGTGCCGACATTAATTACCCAAGTGTCATTTTCTAGGGCGCGTTTAATTACCTCGTCTCGATCGGCGTCGAAAGCGGTAAAATTCACATGGCTATGGATATCTATGTATTTGGGCATATTATTCTTTTCTTAAAAATAACGGTTGCTCTG
This sequence comes from Patescibacteria group bacterium, assembly GCA_038058555.1. Lineage (GTDB taxonomy): Bacteria > Patescibacteriota > Minisyncoccia > Phycocordibacterales > UBA9973 > UBA9973. The sequence goes on from JBBUAS010000005.1 coordinate 3,843, forward strand.
GCTTTTTATTTTCTCTAATTAATTTTTTAAGAATTACATTTGTCTCCGGCATTATTGGATGAAGCATTCTGGCAATTCGATACAGCTTAATAACCATTTCGGAAATTAATTTTTTTCCTTTTTCTTGATCAATTTTTACCACTTTGAATGGTTCTGTTTCTTGAATTGATTTATCAAGTTCTCCTATCTCATTCCAAATAAAGTCAACTGCTTTCTTAATATCAAAAGTGTCGAGAATTGTAAAAAATTCTTTTGGAGTTAAACCATCCGGTATCTCCGGACATTTTTCTAAGTATTTTTCCGAAAGCGTCATAATTCGTGAAACTAAATTCCCCAAGCCATTCGCCAAGTTTGCATTATACGCATCTTTAAATCGCTCCATCGTAAACGGACTGTCTTCGAAACTCCCTACCTCTCTCAGGAGAAAATAGCGCAAGGCGTCGATGCCATATTTTTCTACGATCTCTCTCGGGTCCACTACATTTCCCAATGTTTTCGACATTCTGACACCTCCCTCTCCTGTGATAAATCCATTCACAACGATCTGGTGCGAATTTGATATTTTCGCAGCCATCAACATCGCTTGCCACATGGCTCCCTGAAAACGAGTGTTGTCTTTCCCGCAATATTGCGTAGGATTACCATTCAGCCAGTATTTTTCAAACTGCTCTTTATCCTCTGGCCAGCCAAGAGTCGAAATATAATTTGTCAAAGCGTCAAACCATACATACATTACATGATCTTCATCATTTGGCACTTCTGTCCCCCATGGCATTTTGGATTTTAATCTTGAAATAGAAAAATCTTGCAAACCATTTCCAACAAAAGTCTTTATCTCGTTAAAACGAAAATCAGGCACAATAAAATCCGGATTTTTTTCATAAAATGAAAGAAGTTTATCCTGAAAAGCTGAATATTTAAAAAAATAATTTTCTTCATTAATGACGGAAACTTTGATTCCCGGATGATCTGAACACTCGTCGTTTTCAAGCTCTGAACCAGTTTTTTCACTTTCGCACCCTACGCAATACTTTGTTTCATAATTTTTTTTATAAATAAAACCATTTTCGTCAACAAGTTTCCAAAAATATTGCGCTGATTTGATATGGTGCTCGTCGGTCGTACGAATAAAATGCGCCTCTTCGGTAATTCCAAATATTTTTAATTGTTTTTTAAAGGTTTGAAACCCTTGATCAACAAAATCTTGGACTCTCAGATTTTCCCCTCGTGCTTTTTCGTAAATTTTTATGCCATGTTCATCGGTCCCTGTGTTGAAATAAACATCATATCCAATAAGTTTTTTGTATCTAGCGATAGTATCCGCTCGCACAAACTCAAGCGCATGTCCCATATGAAGCGGAGCATTTACATATGGAAGTGTCGTCGTAATGTAGAAAGGTTTTTTTGTCGCCATTATTTGTTGCCCGTTTTTGATAAAATTTTATCTTTTTCAATATCTCCCAAAAATTCCATCACTACCACCGATACCGGGATAGAAAGAATCGCTCCCCAAAATCCGCCCAATTCAAATCCGATGACCACAGAAAGAATTATGACAATCGGCGAAAGACCGACTATTTTTTTAATAATCAGCGGAGCAAAAAGGAAAACTTCAAACTGATGAATAATCAAATAAGCCCCGGTAACCATCAAGGCGCTGGAAATCCCTCCGGAAAGATAAGAAAAAGCAAAAGTCGGAATTAAAGCTACCAGGATGCCATAAGGAACCATCTCCATTATTCCCGTAATAATAGCCAGAAGAAGCGCGTATTCTATGCCCAAAAGAGAAAGAATCAAATAAATAAGAACCGCCACGACAAAACCCAGCACCACCTGACCCTTCATCCAAAGAGCTATTTTCCGGCGGGAACGTTCCCATAAATCCACCGCGTAATCGTCATATTTGGCAGGAATAATGATCCGGAGGAAATTCTCTATTCCTTTTTCCTGAACGGAAAGATAAAAAGAGACGAGAACAATCAATATAAAGTTGAAAATACTTCCGAAGGCGACCGAAAGCACTTTGAAAAATCCGCCGGAAAGATTCAAGACAAAAGCTTTGGAAACGGACAAAAGTGTCGCCAGTGAAAAATTGCTGGAAAGCGCGCCGACGATATCCTTCGCGCCGGAAAACGCTTCGTTTTGGAAATAACTCAAGAAAGAAACTCCCGGAACATAAGAAGAAATAAAAGTTGAGAAATTATAAATTTCGGTTATCAGGAGCGGAGCAAAAAGATAAAACAGTCCGGCTAAAACAGAAATGGAAACGATATAAAGAATCACAATTCCGAAAACTCTGCCAATTCCTATTTTTTGAAAATGAGGAACGGCCGACTCCATAAAAGAGGCAATGACAATCGCCGTCAAAACTACCAAAACCAAATCTCGCAAAAAATACACCAAAAATACACAAAGAGCAACCAAAACCACCCGGACCATCGTGCCGGTGGAGATGGAAATAGAAGCGACATTATCCCTTTCAAGCATAAGTATATAATACCACTATCTCAAACCAAAATCAAAAAGTTATCTAACGGTTGCAGGACCTCCCTCGGCTAAAATAATTTTATCTTTCGGCTGAAGTTTCCCGCTGTCTTTATTGCCAAACGGCTCATCTTTCATTTTATAGTATCGACAAATTATCTATCTATTATATCACCGACAAAGAAAATTCAAAACTTGAGTATTTTCAAGAATTTTGCCTTGTCTTTAAAAGGCCCGATCAACGCCAGATTAAGCTTGTTATTTTTAAAGATATTTTTTGCCAGCGCCTGAATTTGGCCAGCCGTCACTTGGCGTATTTCGTCGGCTTTTTCTTCCGCATTTTTAAGTTCGTGTTTGAGAAGCTCCTGTCCGCCGTAAAAATTCGCAATGTCATCGCTGGATTCAAGGGAAAGCTTCATGTTGCCGATTAAGCATTCTTTCACTTTATTCAATTCTTCTTCGTCTACTTTTTCTTTTTTTAATTTATCGCACTCGTTCAAAACCGCCCGAGTTACTTCTTCTATTCTTTTATTATCCACTCCGGCCGAAATTTGGAAAAATCCATGATCCGTGTAAGCATCATTGTAAGCGCGGACATAATAACCGACTCCCATTTCTTCTCGAAGCTTTTGAAAAAGACGGGAACTCATTCCCCCGCCCAAGACTCCGCCAAGTACCGAGAGTGTGGCATTTTTCCGGCTGAATAAATCGTAAGTCCGCACGCCCAGAATAAAATGCGTCTGGTCGGTTTTTTTAAACTTTATCAAAACTGCGGGCTTATTTTGTTTTTCTTTAACTTTTATTTTGCCGACTTTTTTCCCGCGCGAAACTTTTCCAAAAATTTTATTCACTTCTTTCACTACTTGTTTTTCTGTCACTGCTCCGGCAACAATGAGCACAGTGGCTTCCGGTAAGTAATGCCGTCTTTTATAATTTACAAAATCAGCGCGCTTCATATTTAAAATATTTTCTTTGGAACCGGCGACATTCCAGCCGGCTGGAGTGTCTCCGTAAAGCAACTCCATCATCAAATCCTGCACATGTCTGTTTGGCATATCTTCATACATATTTATTTCTTCCACAATTACTCCTTTTTCTTTTTGCATTTCCATTTCGGGAAAAGTGGAATTCAAATAAATGTCGGACACAATATCAAAGATTTGAGTAAAATGTTTTGCATCGGATTTCGCATAATAACCGGTATATTCCTGCGCCGTGAAAGCATTGTATTGACTACCGAGCGCGTCCAATTCTTTGGAAATATCAATGGCTTTGGGTCTTTTGGCCGTTCCTTTAAAACACATATGCTCCAAAAAGTGTGAAATCCCGTTCACTTTTTTTGTTTCATATTTGGAGCCCGCCTCCACCAAGACCAATACTGTCGCGGTCGGATTGTCTTTCATCGGTATGGTAATGACCCGCAGTCCGTTTTCTAAAACTTTTTTTGAGAACTTCATCTATATTCTTTCTTTGATATAACTTTGTAAATCGGCTACTTTTATTCTCTCCTGTTCGCCAGTATCGCGGTCACGGACGGTGATGGTATCATCGGTCAGTGTATCAAAATCAACCACAATACAAAACGGCGTGCCGATTTCATCCTGCCGACGATAGCGTTTGCCGATATTGCCATTATCGTCCCAGGCCACTCGGCCAAATTCTGCTTTGAGCGGCGCATAAACTTTGGTATTGGCATATTCCACCAGCTCCGGCTTGTTTTTAAGCAATGGTGAAACAGCGCAAATAACCGGAGCAATGTTAGGCTTGAATTTCAAATACGAACGCACTTCCCCGCCTTTATCATCTTCCGAGTAAGCAGAAAGAAATAATGCAAGGATTGCGCGATCAACGCCGAAGGTCGGTTCTATCACATGCGGCACTATTTTGTTCCCGACGCTTTCGGTCGGGACCCCGACCCCTTCGGGCGTCGGGGCTTCATCGATATATTCAAGTTTGTGATTTTTTAAATCAAAATCAGAACGATAGGTCAAACCAAAAAGTTCTTTTCTTCCGAAAGGATAATCAAATTCAAAATCAATTGTCCGGCTGGAATAGTGAGCCCGGTCCGCATCTCCTACTTCAAGCTCGTGGATTTTATTCATATCTATTCCAATTTCTTCCATCCAGTCAAGCATTTCGCCTTTCCAATATTCAAAATATTTTTCCCAATCATTTAATCGGATAAAATATTCTATTTCCATTTGCTCAAATTCTCGCTGGCGGAAAAGAAAATCCCGTGGAGCAATTTCATTTCTGAAGGCTTTGCCGATTTGCGCCATTCCAAAAGGAAGCTTCGGATGAAAAGCATCCACGATATTTTTAAAATTCACAAACATCCCCTGCGCTGTTTCCGGACGTAAATAAGAAACCTCTGCTTCTTCTCCTGCCCCAACCTGTGTTTTAAACATTACATTGAATTGCTTGCCGTCTTCCGTCGGATCTGAAAATCCGGCCACATGCCCCGAGACTTCCCATACTTTGCTATTCATTAATATGGCCGCATCAATTCCGTACATATCTTTTCGCGAATCGACAAATTTCTTCCACCAACTTTGCTTGAGGTTGTTTTTGAGCGCTACGCCAAAATGCCCCCAGTCATAAGTACCGGCCAATCCGCCGTAAATTTCCGAACCCTGAAAAACAAATCCCCGCCTCTTGCAAAGCGAAACTATTTTTCCCATTAAATCACTTTCTTTGGTATCGTTTTCTTTTTTCATTTTTATATTTCAACATACTACTCAATCACCACCCCGCCGTGAGCGGGAAATGCTTCGTCGTTGTCAAGCTGAGTATTGAGACCGGCTTTATTTACCCGCACATCTACATTAGCAAAATCGTCGTGTCCAGTCAAAATGCTATCGTTAATAAGAACCGGCACAGTATTAATTTGGGAAAATGAGGGCGTGAAAGAAATTTGAAAGGAAACGGACCGCGAAGCTCCAGTGATTCCCGCGCCTTTCGATACCCTGTCTACATTCCACATTATTCCTTTGGTGGAAGAGTTATAAGTCAAATTTTCTCCAGCCGGAAGAATCGGTCCGACAAAATTTATCCAGGGCGGAAGAGTGGAATTTACCTGTACTTTTGAAATATTATTGGAAGTATTGGAAAGGGTCCAAACAACGGTATAGGTTGTCGTCTTTTCCGTTTGCGCAGGAATAGGACCGGTATTGTTAAAAGGGCCGGAATAATAAAGCGCTTTTGCTGAAAATCCGACATCGGAAATAATTTTAATGGTCGCGGAGGCGGAATTATGGAGTTCATTAGGCGCAAAACCTTCGAGAGCTTGCGAGCCCGTAATATTCACTTCTATGTTAATGGAAGGATCAGATAGTATTCCTCCGGTTGCAGAGAATAAGGAAAGAGGGGAAAAATAAAAAGTCACAGAACCGGAATCACCCGGATTCACTTCCCTGAATTGATTTTGGGAATTTTTGTCCCAAGTTATTATATCTTTGGACGAATCATAAAAACCTCGTTGCGCAATTATTGTTTTACGGTTAAAAGCATTTCCGGAAATTTTGGCCACTATCTTCAAGTCATTTACTTTGGTATCTAAATTATTAGCGTAGCGAATCTCAACGTTGATCGGCGTTTTGGCATCTATGGCATACCCGCTACTCGACATGCCATTTATAAAAAGATTAGCCTCAATAAAAGGTTTTTTTATTGTAAGGGTATGCCCGACAGAATTAAAAACAACATCCAGCGCAGATTTGTCCGTAGCGGATTGTGAACCGCTTGAGATATGGAATGTTTTTTCTTCTCCATCAAAAACATCAACCATTTTACCGGAGATGGAGATGTCGCGTTCAATGCCAGGAGCCAAATCTCCCAAGTTCCAAATATTATTGCCGAAGGAGGGAGCCGGAACAGATTTTACAAATTGAAACCCGGTCGGATAGTTAAGCTTAATAAGTATTTTTGAAACCGGCTTAGTGGCATTTAAGATTGTTTTTACTTTTAGGACAATATCCTGATTGGGGCTTATGGTGAAAGGAGCCTCCACCGAGAGATTGATGGGAGTGGAATTTATGTTGACTTCATAAAGTTTTTCTTTTACGAAAATAGCGTTAGATCCGGCCACCCGATATTCAAGAGTTATTTTTATGGGAACTACTCTGCCTTGTTCGCCAAAAAGCATTACTTTTAAATTTTCATTGCGAATTGCTCCGGATGGAATTGTCCCCAGCGATTTGCGAAAGTGTTCAACATTGGAAGACAAGTCGCCTCCGGAACCTTTGGGATATTCCATAACCAGATCGGCCAGTTCCAGAGGAGAATTATTTTTATTGGTAATTCCAACAATGAGTGGAAGTTCTTCTCCGCCGGCAGTAAAATTATTGCCCAGAACAGTGATGTCGATATTGCCATTAGAAACAGTATTGCCTCCGGCAAAAAAAACATAAGCGGCATATCCTAATGCCAAGACAAAAAAACCTACAGAAAAAACAAAGAATTTTTTAAACATGGAGGTTTTCATAAAAAATTTATCTCCGGTGCTAAATTCAGCCTTTTTTTTATTTTCCCAGGAATCCAACACCTCCCGCCTGTTCAAATGAGAAAAACTGTCCCGATGTTCTATTTTCGCTTGAAAATTTTTACTAAAGAGCTTTCCCTTTAATTCTTCCAACCTGTTAAGTTTATTTCGATCTCCCAGCGCCATATTTGGAATTATAACATACAATTATAGATGCGTCGCCTTGAGAGCTTTGTTGATTTGGCGCAAGACTGTCCCTCGTGATTTGGAAACTTCAAAAATCAAATTTTCTTCAAACGGAGATTGAATAAGATTTTGCAATGTTTCATTCCCGCCGATATAGCCCAAATTATTAAGAATGCGTAAAACAATAATAACTTCAATATTTCGTAAATCATTTTCAGTTTCAGCTTTTTCTAAAACAAAGAGACCCTTTATCAAATCAATAAACAAAACTTCATTTTTTTCAACGCCAGCCAGCAATCTTTTCAGTAAATTAGCGATATTGGAAACAACTTTAAAAGTCGCGCGATTTTTATAAATTTGTTCCAGCTGATTGGTTTTCAAAGCGCTGGTCACCCGCCAGAAATCTTTGCCTTGGACAAGGTCAATTTTCACATAAGCAAAATCCTGTAAAATAAAACGTAATTTCGAAGACATTTTGCGCACGCCCTGCGCCGAAGCATAAATCATTCCCAGATCGCGGGTGAAAATGGAATAATATTTCCCCGCTTCGCCGAAATTCCTGCTCCCCAATATTATTCCTTCTGTGTGGTGTATGTGGTGCATTAAATATTTTTATTTTACCACAAAATTTCTCAAGCTTGAAATTACTGGTTTGACGGTTTCGTCATTTATATCTTCCGGCTTTATTTTGCATTTTGTGAAAATTTGTTTCTCCATTTGTCTCACCGCATTTTCAAACGCTTCACGACTCTCCGTGCTACGTTCCCGATGAGTAGCATAACGTTCTTTTAAATCTGTAAGGCGTTGCTCTAGACTTACTATCCCAAAGGGGCTCACTCGATCGTCGCAATACTCAACAATTTTGTTACCAAAGTTTTTTCCTTGAGCATTTTTAATTGCTCCGGCAAAACTGATAGCACCAGTTAATTCAATAATTTTCCCGGAAACATGGAGCTCTTGCAGGATTTTATCGGTTGCAACATGTTCATCATTCCCATACTTTTTCACATATTCATCTTTTACACTCTGCCAGTATAGAGGCCCTTCTGGTTCTAGAAATTCAGGATAGTTACTTAGGTTAAATTTAATAATGTTCCCCATATCGTGAAGTAAGCAAGTAGTAATTATCTCCTCTTTTGGTAAGGGTTCGTCAAAATTATCACAAATCAGAGAAGCAATAGCCGCCACTCGAAGCATGTGCTCCTGTAAATTCGGCATAATTTTGTATTTTTTGTATATCATTTCAATACTTAGGACCATTCTGTCGCCTGGAGCAAGGCCCATCTTTTTTCTCTGATCCTGTAACTCTCTCATGAACTCGCGATATTCTCCCTCGGCTTTCAATCCCGGAGAAATATCTGTATCCAACTCAACTTCGCCTAAAACAGAATTATCAAAAATTATTTCTTTTATATTTAATTCATCTTTTATCAAATCAAGATATTCGGCTTTTAGCTGATAGCTTTTAGCTAAAAGCTTGAGTGAAGCAAGCGGCTGGCGAACCGGAATTTTTACTTTTTGACGAGCTTCAAGACCCAAGGAAACAATTTTCCTAACTAGCTCCATATTTGCAAGGATAGACCTTTTCCCGTCGCTTTGCTCTTCCTCAAGGACTGACCTTTCAAATATGGCAGGCCATTCACATAGATGTACACTCTCTACATCGTTTTCATTTTTTAATTTTAACCAAATATCCTCGGCCGCAAAGGGCGCGAACGGAGCCAAAATTTTCGCCAAGATTTTCAATACAAAATATAAAGTGACCTTGGCTTCTTGATCACCATTTTTTATTCGCTCTCTAGAACGACGCAAATACCAAGTGGAAAGATCGCCGACGAAATCTTTTATCGCTCGTGTCGGCTCAAGTAGTTTGTAACTATCAAGATTTTTCGTCGTAAGTTCGATAAGTTCATCTAATCTGGCTAAAATCCAAACATCAAGAACATTCGCCTCCTCAAGGCCTTGCCTTGGATTCCCTAAAGGCAAGGCCTTTTCCCGGCTCTCCAGACTTTTATCTCTATAAAGCTCGTAGAATGCCAGCACATTATAGAGCAAACCGAAGACTTGCTGATGAAGCAGAGCCACCGTTTTTTCGTCGAAATTTTTTGATTCGCCCGGTTGATTGACCGAATACATCCAAAGCCGAAGCGTATCCACGCCGTATTTATCCATCGCCTCCCATGGATCAACGATGTTGCCGAGAGATTTGGACATTTTTTTCCCCTTCGCATCAAGCAAATGTCCGAGACAAATGACATTTTTGTAAGCCCTGCCCCGTCCCATCAGTATCCCGATTGCGTGTAAAGTATAAAACCATCCGCGAGTCTGATCAACCGCTTCCGCGATGTAATCCGCAGGATACCCCGCCCCGTCAACCCATTCTTTATTGGCAAACGGATAATGGTCCTGTGCGAAAGGCATCGCGCCGGAATCAAACCAAACATCCATCACTTCTTTGGCGCGCACCAAACTTCCGCCGCACGGGCAAGCCAGCGCGATTTCATCAATATAAGGCCGGTGCAAATCAAGTTCATAATCTTCACTATGAGGAAGCGCAGCAAAAGAAAAAGGTCGGATTTCAGCATTAGCCATCATATAAGTAACGTCTTTTCTGTTTACAAGTTCCGTAAAGGTTGCGCCATTGCACACGAAAGACAAAGCCCGGCTGGCTCCAGAATGGCTTACAATAAAAATATTCTGATTTTGATATTTATTATCAATTTCATAAATGAACTCCCCGACTCTTCTTACCATCTCCATAAAACTTTCCCCATCAGTAAACTTGCGTCCCGGCGAGCGAACATAGTCCTCATCATAATATTTTTTCATTACTTCACGCGGCTGGTTGTTGAAATCTTTACTGATTTCCCATTCTTGGATGCGAGCATCATAAATTACTTTTTCTAACGGAAAATTTATATTTTTACAGACAACTTCAGTTGTTTGTTTTGTCCTCTCGAAAGGAGAAGAAATAATCACATCAATATTTTCTTTAAAATCTTTTATGCTTTCAGACACCCGTTGCTTGCCTTCGTTGGTCAAATGATAATTTTCAGTATGTGATAGATGATAAATATCGCCAATATTATTTTCTGCTTGACCATGCCGCATTATAAAATACTTATTGCCGGATTTTTTTGTTTTTGATTTTATTTCTTCTACACTTCCAATCACATCAACTTTTTTGCAAGAATCGCAAACCCAAACTGGCAATGGCGTACCCCAATAGCGTTCGCGAGAAATTGCCCAGTCTTTAATCTCGCGGAGCCATTCGCCAAAACGCCCGTCCCGAATATAAGCAGGCTCCCAATTTATTTTTTCATTTTCACCGATCAATTGCTGTTTGATTTTTGGGTCCGACATCTTGATATACCAGGAATCCCGCGCATAATAAATAAGCGGGGTTTTACAGCGCCAACAATGTGGATAGGAATGTTCATACTTTTCTTTTTTGAGAAGTAACCCCCGGTGAGCCAAGTTTTTGATAATATTCACTGCTACTTCCTCGTCTTTTACAAATCGGTCTTCAAACATCTCTGTCCCCGGCAAAAATTTTCCATCGAGACCCACCAAATGATGCTTCGGTAATCCTATTTTCGTACCGAGAACAAAGTCATCCTGACCATACATCACCGCCGTGTGCACCACGCCTGTACCGTCCACGGTCGTCACGAAATTTGCTTCGTAAACTTTATACGCTTTTTCCAGTTTTGGTTTTTCGCTTTCAGAAATAGTTTCAGCAAGATATGGGTAGAGAGGTTCATACTTTAGGCCGACTAAATCTTTACCTTTTAATTCTTCCAGAACTTGATATTCCCCTTCAATGATAGATAACCGTTCTTTGGCTAGAATATAAATTTCATTTCCACTTTTTATTTTCTCATAATCAATATCTCCTCCGACAGCCAAAGCCAGATTGCCCGGCAATGTCCATGGCGTCGTTGTCCACGCAAGAATATAAATATTTTCCTGTCCGACAATCTTAAATTTTACATAAACCGATAAATCTTTTACATCTTCATACCCCTGCGCCAGTTCGTGCGAAGAGAGCACTGTTCCGCACCGAGGACACCAGGGCACAACTTTATAATCTTTGTAAAGTAAATTTTGCTCGTTTATTTTTTTGACGATGTCCCAAACAGATTCGATATAGTCATTGTGATATGTCACATACGGATTCTCTTGATCCAGCCAAAAGCCGATACGCTTGGTAAATTTATTCCAAACATCCAAATATTCCCAAACGCTTTTTTTGCACTCTTGATTAAATTTTGCGATGCCATATTCTTCAATCCCCTTTTTAGAATTAAGTCCGAGCTTTTTTTCCACTTGAAGCTCCACCGGCAGACCGTGCGTATCCCACCCGCCTTTTCGACGCACATGAAAACCCTGCATGGTTTTATATCTTGGGATGGCATCTTTAAACGCCCGCGCCTCCAAATGATGAATTCCCGGCTTGCCATTGGCCGTCGGCGGACCTTCGTAAAAAATAAATTCCTTTTTCCCTTCTGTCTCTTTTAAAGATTTCTCAAAAATTTTATTTTCTTTCCAGAATTCCAAAATACGCTCTTCTCGGAAAGCGACATCACTTTTTTTATTACTTGTTTCTTTTTCAGCCATTATCGGCTGATTCTAACATAAAATTTTCACTTTTACATCTTTGCTGGCGCTTTGATGCCGAGAAGGTGCAGGCCGGTTTTTAGGATAAAAGTAAAGGCATAGGTTAAGGCTACTTTGTAGGAAGAAGTTTTGTCGTCTTTGTTCACGATCATCATATTGCCGTAAAAGCCGTTATAAGCGCGAGCGACTTCGATCAAATAATTCGTAACGTAATGCGGTTCGTATTCTTTGGCGGAACGGAGGACAATTGCCGGAAAGCGGTATAATAATTTTTCCACTTCAAAAATTTCCGGAGGCGTAATTTCAAAGTCCGGCAGAATATTTTCTTTCTGCGCTTTTTCCAGAACCGAATTGGCCCGGGCATAGGAGTATTGCAGATAAGGTCCGGAATCTCCTTCAAAACAAATAGACTTTTCAAAATCATAAATAATATCTCCGCCGATAGACTGCTTCAGAATGGAATATTTTACCGCCGACACTCCGACGTCTGTCGCAATTTGTTCTTTTTCCGTTAAGGGAACATCGCGGTCTTTTATTTTTTCCAAAATCGCCTCACGGGCGTCATTCAAGAGAAATTCGCCGGTTATGGCATTTCCTTTGCGGGAGCCCATCTTGCCGGAAGCAAAGCGCATCATTCCGTGAGTAATGTGCTTCATGCGGTTTTCAAAATTCGGATGAATGAGCGAGATGGCCTTAAAGACGACGCGCATATAATCCGCCTGTTCATTGGCGGTAATCATGATGGATAAATTCATATCCGGATCAGTTTTGAATTTTTCCTCGGTCAGTCCGAACTCTTTAGTCTCATAGGTCGGCAGGCCCTGCGAAGTAATGAAAACCCTGGTGTGAAGTTTCGGGTCATATTTTTCAGCTTTGAAAACAACCGCCCCATCGGATTCTTCAAAAACTTTGCCGATGTTCGCCCGAACCACGTCTTCTCCGACCGGCGCCATTTGGCTTTCCAAAAAATAAAAATCAAACTTTGTGCCGAGAATTTTATATAAATCTTCAAAAGCTTCCATGGTCGCGTCAAAACCCCATTCGTATATTTTATTTATTTTTTCATCGCTTCTTGAATAAATTTTTTTATTGATTTCATCAATTTCTTTTTTCGCTTCTTCGTCATTTTCGTAAGCGCCCGCGCCTTGGGCGTAAGCTTCCCCGATATTTGCCGATTGTTGAACATTGGAAACAAGTTTGTTTTGTAATTTTTCCTCTTTCAATAGCCCATAGATAGCTTTCGCCACATGAAGCCCGATATCGCCCTGATAATTGGCTCGGGCGACCGTCGCGCCGGAATGTTCCAAAATTCTGGCAATTGATTCGCCGATGGCATTGGTCATCAGATGTCCGATGTGAAAGGGTTTGAAAGGATTCGGGTCTGTATATTCAACCATGATGTTTTGGCCAGCCAATAAGCTGTTTCGCCCGACTTTTTCTCCTTGATTGACGATTTCTTCGATGCTCTCCGCGAAAAATCGGCGGGACAGATAAAAATTAATAAAACCGGATTTTTCCTCCACTTTTTCAATTTCTTTCGGTAAATTTTTAACAAACTCTGTTTTTATTTTCTCCGCCAATTCTTTCGGGTTCATTTTTAAATTTTTAGCGCAAACCATCGCGATATTGGTGGAGTAGTCTCCATTTTTCAAATCTTCCGGATGTTCCACGACAAAATCGATTCCTTTGATTTCAAAATTTTCCAGGACATCTTTTATTAATTTTTTTATTTTTTCTTCTATCATAATTATTTATGCCCCGTGCTACCCTCGCGCCCGTGGCCCCGCACGGTTTCAGATAAATCTTCCGCTTCTTCAATCTCGCAATGTTCAAACTTTTGGATTATCATTTGGGCAATTTTATGTCCTTTCTCTATTATAACTTCTTTTTTGGAAGTGTTGAGCAAATTCATAATAATTTCGCCCCGATATCCGGCATCAATCACTCCGCCAAAAACTTTCAAGCCTAAATTAAAAGAGATGCTGGATTTGTCCCAAATAAGTCCCACGTGACCCTCCGGAATTTCTACTGCAATACCCGTTTTTACCCTCTCTTGCGCCCCCGGTGCAAAGGCAACAGTGTCTAAGGCATAAAAATCCATCCCCGCATCATCCGGATGCCCATGTGTCGGCAATTTTGCGTCTTTATGTAATTTTTTTATTTTGATTTTCATGGTTTTCAACAATTTTCAGGCTATTATTAAAAGTGGGTAAAAATTCTTCCGGGTTTTTTAAATACCATCCTTTTAATTTTTCTAAGGAAATCCAGCACACCTCGTCAACTTCAGATTCTTGAAGAATAAATTTTGTGTCCGAAGAAATTTTAGCATAAAAGTACTGAGCAAAATACTCGTGATCATCGGCATCTCTTTTTTTAGGACCTAATGTGATTTTGTCTAGATTGACACCTATTTCTTCTTTCGCTTCCTTTATTGCATTATCTTCATAAGATTCTCCTTTCTCGAGAGATCCAGCAACGGAAGTACCCCAAACATTTGGAAAGTGCAACTTGTTTTTTGATCGTTTGGCCACTAAAATCTCTTTTTTTTCGTTTATGATCCACAACGCAGAACCCCGCGTAATTTCCTTGTGCAGATCACGTTCGCCGGAATCTTTGTAATATAAAAATTTATCATTCTCATCAACAATCGGAATTATCATTGTCATATTATTATATATCTTCTACCATCAAAAACCAACACAGCAATAGTGCGTGACCGCTTACTAATGCTATAATGGATAAATGGGACACGATGAACCAAGAATGGGAAATTTAAAAAAGAAAGTGCTTTTACTTCTACTCGCCGGTCTTGCACTCGGCTTGACCAGATCACCTAAAAAACATTGGTGGATTTTAAAACAAATACCGAAGGAATGGAAAAAGGTGAATCGTCAAGCTCTCAACAGAGCAATTAATTCCTTATACACTTCTCATTTAATTCAAGAAAAAAATCACAAAGATGGTACAACAACTCTCGTTCTAAGCGAGAATGGAAAACAAAAAGCTTTAAGATTTGATATCGACAAATTGGAAA
>JBBUAS010000006.1:0-10203 GCA_038058555.1 Patescibacteria group bacterium
TCGCCTAAGGCATCTCGAAAAGATCCGTCGGCCAAAATGGCCAGAAGTTCCGCGCTGCCGGCATCCAATTCAAAACCTTCTTTTTTGGAAACATCTAGGATTATTTTTTTTAAGATAGTATCGGAAGCTTTTTTAAAAGTAAAAACCTGACAACGGGAAATAATCGTTTCTGGAACTTTGTGAAATTCGGTCGTCGCTAAAATAAAAATCGCATGCCTTGGCGGCTCTTCCAGAGTTTTCAACAATGCGCCCCAGGCGTCTTTGGAAAGCATATGCACCTCGTCGATAATGTAAACTTTGTATTTTGAATCAAAAGGCAAAACTCGCACCCCGTCCCGCAGGAGTTTTATGTCTTCTATTCCCCTATTCGAAGCGGCATCTATCTCATAAAGATCATTGACCGAGACGCCGATACTGGTCGCGAAAATTCTAGCGACGGAAGTTTTGCCTATTCCCCGTGAACCAATAAAAAGATAAGCGTGCGAAACCTTGTTCGTCTCTACTGAATTTTCCAAAATCTTGACTATGTGGTCTTGTCCCAAGACTTCATCAAAAGTCTTTGGCCGATATTTTCTATATAATGCTAAATCGTGCATAAAATGAGTATACTAAATTTTTCCTTGTCTCGCCAGAGCTTTAGCGTCGGCGGGTTAAAAAATCATTAATTATTTTTTCTACCTGCTTGGCATTTTCGGTTTCCATCAATTTCATCCGAAGTTCTTTGGCGCCATCCCAGCCATTCACGTACGTCTTGAAATGTTTTTTTATAACGGCGAAATTTTTGTATTTGCCCAATAATTTTTCAAAAAGTTTGGTGTGTTCTACTAGAACTTTTAGTTTTTGTTCAAGTGATGGAATTTGAAGCGGAGTAGCTTTTGGAGAGACTTGGGAGCGCGACGGCGCGAGCACGAGGAATTTTTCAGTAGAAAAATATCCGTGCTCTCCAGAAGCTATTCCGCGAAACAACCACGGATTCCCAAAAATCGCTCTGCCGAACATTACCCCATCGCAACTACTTTCTTTTATTTTTCTTTTTGCATCGTCAATATCCACAACATCGCCATTGCCTATGATTAAAGTTTCCTTCCCCATTTCATCGCGAATCTCCATTATTCTTTTCATCACACCCCAATGCGCCAGCGCATCGGAGTTTTCTTTGCGAGTGCGCAAATGAATAGTCAGAGCTGCCAAGTTTTCCGATAGAAGTTCCCGAACCCAAGTTTCAATCTCGTTTTTGCTGTAGCCGATCCGAGTTTTTACGGAAACAGGCAAATCTTGACCGCCTTCTTTGGCGGCTCTGATTATTTCTCTCGCCAATTTTGGATTTTTCATCAAGGCTGCTCCGGCGCACTGCTTCTCTACCGACTTATCCGGACAACCCATATTAATATCTATTCCGTCAAAACCAAGTTCTTTGCAAAGAACCGAAGCTATCCTGATATTCTCCGGTTTTCCGCCGAATATCTGTGCGACTATCGGATGCTCTTTTTTGGAAAATTTTAAATCAATCAAAAGTTTTTCCCGCGCTTGGGGATGGGCGAGACCGTCAGCTGACACGAATTCCGTCCAAAAAATATCGGGTTTCCCATATTTCGTGATAATTTGCCGAAAAGCGCAATCAGTGACGTCCGCCATCGGAGCTAGGCAAAAAATCGGTTTTTTTAGTTTTGCCCAAAATCCTAAATCACTCATTGGAATTTGTAATAAACTTTATTTCCAAATCGCAAATCAATGTATTGCAACGCCCCATATTTATTTTTAAATTCTGACAAAAGAGGTTCGGTCAGAAGCGCCGCTTGCAAATTTTCTGCCACTTTTTGAAAATCGGAATCCCCGCCTGCATCAGCTATGCCTGAAACATTGCGGGCAGGTATTTTAAAAATTATTCGAGGATTCGTTTCAGCGGAAGCGCCTTTAGAAAGAAAAACTTCCATCTCTCCGTTATCTTTCACATATAAAATTACGGGCTGGAGTCCGATCCCGACTAGGGTATCTTTCAGAGAAATTAATTGTTGGAAATTTGATTTGGAAAAATAAGATTCGGAAACAAGGCCGTAAAATTTAAAGTAAACTTCGCCGGAAAAATACGGCGCTTCGTCAAAAATAAAACCATCTTCATCTGTGAAATAGCATTTCTCAGACCCCTCTCCAACCCTCCCCTTGTCAAGGAGAGGGAGAGTTTTCCCACACCAAGTGTATTTGGCTTCTCTTTCGCTGAGATTTACTTCTAGAGTCCTCTTATTTTTTACCGCTAAATTTATATCCTTTAACCTTTTAAATTTATTTTGCAATTCGTTTTTGATATTGTTTTGAGGATAGAATAATATATTCGTTTTTGGGAAAAAATAAAGATATTTTCCGGCTATCTGCTCTGTCACTGTTTGCTGAAGTGTTTCCGTCTCTATTACCTTATTGCCAACTATTTGGATTTCACTAATATTCAAACTATCCAAACGGAAAAGATAAGCCAAGGAGGCAAAAATCACTCCCAGTCCGAGAAGCGAGATTAAAATTTTATTCCAAACCGCTCTGCGTCGATGTTTTTTTAATTCCAAAAGACGCGGAGAATTTAAAACATTTTTTTTTAACATTGCATAAAATAGCTAGGCAAGACCTAGCATGCTAGGTCTTGCCTAGCTATTTTTTATAAATTCTTTGTTGCCCATATATTGACGCAGAACTTCCGGGATTTTTATCGAGCCGTCGGCCTGCTGGTAGTTTTCAACGATGGCCACCAAAATTCTGGGCGTGGCGGCAGCGGTAGAATTCAAAGAATGCGCAAAACGCAATTTGCCCTCCGCGTCTTTATAGCGGATGCCGAAACGTCTTGTTTGAAAATCATGATAATACGATGCGCTGGAAAGCTCGCGGTATTGGTTCTGGGACGGGATCCAGGCTTCAGTATCATAACTCTTTACATGAGCGACCTTTAGATCCCCGGTACAGATTTCCAAACGACGATAAGGAATGCCGAGCGACTGAAGAAATTCCTCATAATTTTTATTTATTTCTTCGTGAAATTTCACCGATTCTTCGTGGCTGGCTTCACAGAGAATGAGCTGCTCAAGTTTAAAAAATTCCTGAACCCGGATAATTCCCTTGACATCTTTGCCATGCGCGCCTGCTTCCCTCCTATAACATGGAGAAAAAGCCAGATAGCGCTTCGGCAATTCTTCTTTCGGAATAATTTCATTACTATGGTATCCCATCATCGGCACTTCCGCCGTACCGGCTAAATAATCTCCGTCTTGAGTTTGGTAAATATCTTCCGCCCCTCCCGGCAGATGTCCCGTACCGAATAAATTTTGTTTATGGACAATCGACGGAGCGATAAAGGTTTTGAAATTCCTCCTGCCGAAAAATTCACGCGCATAATTCCAAACTGCCCAAGAAAGTTCCGCTCCGTCATTTTGTAAAAAATATCCTCGAAAACCATGGACCTTTACTCCTCTTTCAAAATCAACCATATTCAGTTTTAACATTAACTCCACATGATCTTTGGGTGTGAAATCAAATTTAGGCTTTTCTCCCCAGGTTAAAATTTCTTTATTGTCTTTTTCCCCTTGGCCTTCCGGCACCGACATATCCGGAACATTTGGCACCTGCAACATTATTTTCTGCCACTCTTCGATGATTGCTTTTAATTTTTCTTCTTGGACTTTAATCTCCTCCTTCACGGTGCGCATTTCTTCGATCAATTGAATTTTTAAAGCCGGATCTTGGTCACGGGCGATATCGTTGGAAACTCGATTTACTTCACTACGAAGTTCTTCGACTTCTTTTAGCTGCTTCAGGCGCTCGTCATCCAGCGCAATCAGCGCATCGATATCAACCTCGAGATGCTTCTTTTTTGCGCCTGCCTGCACGACTTCTTTATTTTCTCTAATGAATTTTATATCTAGCATGTTATGATTATATCATGCAAATCAAAAAACTGCCAAAAGAAAAGTTTCCGAAGGCCCTCTTGGAAATTCCCCAGCCGCCGAAAGATCTTTGGATCATAGGCGAACTGCCGCCTGAAAATTTAATCTATCTATGCATTGTCGGTTCGCGCAAATTCACTTCTTACGGACGCGAGGCTTGCGAGAAAATAATCACGGGACTGAAAGGATATCCGATCGTGATAGTTTCGGGATTGGCTTTGGGGATAGATGCTATTGCCCATAAAAAGGCTTTAGCGGTAGGCTTAAAAACTTTAGTTTTCCCGGGTTCCGGACTATCGGAAGAAGCGATGCATCCGAAAACAAATATTTTATTGGCCAGAGAAATTATTAAAAATGGAGGATGTTTAATCTCAGAATTTCCTCCAGATTTCAAAGCCACGCTTTGGAGCTTCCCGATGCGCAACAGATTGATGGCGGGTATTTCCAAAGCCGTCCTGATTATCGAAGCCGAAGAAAAATCCGGCACTCTCATCACCGCTCGGCTCACCACCGAATACAATCGAGATTTGCTGGTTGTGCCCGGATCAATTTTTTCTCCCAATTCAAAAGGAGTGAATAAATTATTACATCAAGGCGCAACACCGGTCACTTGTTCGGAAGATGTTTTGGAAGCGCTTGGTTTTGAATTACCTAAAGACAAAGAAAAACAGGCAAAATTATTCTCTGATTTATCTCCCGAAGAAAAAATGGTGGTAAATTTATTGCGAGAACCTATTCCTCGAGATGATTTAATCCGCACGACGGGAATGCCCACGCCAACAGCCAATGCGCTTCTATCGGTAATGGAAATTAAGGGGTTGATTAAAGAAGAAATGGGCGAAATTCGATTGATATAATTTGCATTAAAAAACTATTTCGTGTAATACTTGGGATTATGAAACTTTTAATTGTCGAGTCGCCGTCTAAAGCAAAAACTATTGAGAAATACTTGTCCGCCAATTCAGGGGCGGATCGAGGTGCTTCCTCCTCGTCGGCGGATAAATTTATTGTGCGTGCATCGGTTGGGCATATTCGCGACTTGCCGAAATCAAACAAGCAAGCGATTGACATTGAAGGAGGTTTTATCCCGCATTATGAAATTTCCAAAGGTAAAGAAAAAATTGTGCATGAACTTCAGGGATTGGCAGAAAAAGCAAGTGAAATAATTCTAGCGACTGATCCTGATCGTGAAGGCGAAGCGATCGCTTGGCACATTGAAACGCTTTTAAATCTGGATCAAAAGATTAAAGCTCCAATCAAGCGAGTTGTTTTTTACGAAATCACCCAAGAAGCGGTAGTAGAAGCGCTTAAACATCCGCGCCAAATTGATACGGCTTTGCGTAAAGCTCAAGAAGCGCGCCGAGTTTTAGACCGACTGGTCGGCTACGACCTCTCGGGGCTTATTTGGAAAAAAGTAAGATATGGACTTTCGGCCGGACGAGTTCAATCTCCGGCGCTTCGCATTATAATGGAGCGGGAGCGAGAAATTCGCGCTTTTATTCCGGAAAAATTTTGGAAGATATTGGGATTATTTGAAACAGAAAAAAACGCAAAAATTACCTTAGAATGTTCGGAGGAACCGAGAGATGAGAAATTAGTCCAAAAAATTTTAGAGATAGGAAAATCCGGGAGTTGGATTGTAAAGGGAGTCAAAGAATCAGAACAAAAAAGATCTCCGCGCGCGCCTTTTACTACTTCCACCTTACAGCAAACAGCTAGCTCGCGTTTGGGATATTCGCCATCACGGACGATGCAAATTGCGCAGAAACTTTATGAAGCCGGACATATTACCTATATGCGAACGGATAGCACCAATCTTTCCAGCATAGCTCAAGGTCAAATTTTAAATTTTGTAAAAAAAGAATACGGAAACGATTATACCCAAGCGAGAATTTATAAAACTAAAATAAAAAATGCTCAAGAAGCGCATGAAGCTATCCGCCCGACCCATATTGAGAAACTTCACACCGGTCATGCTGACTATGACAAGCTTTACCGCCTCATTTGGGAACGTGCGGTCTCTTCGCAAATGGCGGATGCAAAATTATTGAAAACAAAAATCACGGCGAACGTTTCCCCACATGTCGGACATGTGGAATCCACATGTCCGACATGTGGGGAATTTAAATTTCCAGATTTTACCGCTACCGGCTCTCGACTGCTTTTTCCCGGCTGGTTGGCCGTAGACACCGACGCGCGCGGAGACGATCTAGAATTGCCTATCTGTCAAGAAGGAGAAAAATTAAAATTACTGAAATTGATCAGCGAAGAAAAATTCACTGAACCGCCCAATCGATATTCTGAAGCCGGATTGATTAAAGAGCTGGAGAGCCGAGGCATCGGACGGCCGTCTACTTATGCCTCCATTATGCGCACGATTGAAGAGCGAGAATATATCCGAAAAGAAAATAAAACCTTGTTCCCGACTGATGTTGGCGAAGTGGTATCGGATTTTTTGGAAAAGCATTTCGCCAATTATATTTCCGATACTTTTACCGCCGAAATGGAAGACGAACTGGATGAAATTTCCCGGGGCGAGCGCAAGTACGAAAAAACTCTAAAGGATTTTTATGGACCATTTTCGAAAGATGTTAAAGCAAAAGAAAAGCTGGAAAAGGCAACTAACTTGGGAGAGGCGCCGGAAAATATAAAATGCCCAAAATGCGGAAGTGCAATGATTATCAAGCTTTCTCGCGGGGGAAAATTTTATTCCTGTTCAAAATATCCGGATTGTGATGGCGCTTTGATGTTGGACGGTTTAGAATTGAAAGGTCCGAAAGAAACCGGAGAGTTATGCCCGGAATGTGGTAAAAAAAAAGGCAAACAGGGTGGTGGAAAATTGGTTATCAAAAAACGCCGCGACGGCACCGGGACTTTTATTTCCTGTTCGCGCTATCCAAAATGTAAGTTCATAAAAAAAGACGAGGCCGAAGAAGCCAGAAAAAGGACTGGCGTCATTTGCCCGACTTGTAAAAAAGGAGACATTTCCGAACGACGCGGAAGATTCGGAATTTTTTATTCTTGTTCTAATTATCCAGATTGCAAATTCGCCATCAAAGCCAAACCCCTGCCTGGCCGGCAGGCAGGGACCGGTCAACTTTGCAATGTTTGCGGAAGCTTGATGATGGCCGGCACGAAGACCATCCCCGAACGCTGTAGCGACAACAAATGCCCGAACTACCGCCCCGATAAATTAAACAAAATGCAATAATTTTGCTATGATTGTCTTATGGCAAATGTTAAGGAAATCATTGACCTGATTGTGGGCGGAGTAAATAAAAAAGAAGAAGATCTTCTAAATAAAGCTTATAATTTTGCTGAAAAAGCGCATCTGGGGCAAAAAAGATTGAGCGGAGACCCATATTTTACCCATCCTTTTGAAACGGCAAAAATTTTAGCCGGCCTTGGAATGGATACGCAGACAATTATCGCGGGACTTTTGCACGACACCCTGGAAGACACCAAGACACCCGAAGAAACAATAAAAAAAGAATTCGGTGATGATATTTTATTTTTAATAAAAGGAGTAACAAAATTGGGAACTCTGAAATATCGCGGACATGAAAGACATGTGGAATCTTTGCGGAAATTTTTTGTCGCCATGGCAAATGATCTGCGGGTGGTGATTATAAAATTTGCCGATCGCTTACATAATTTGCGCACTTTGGAATTTATTCGGGAAGACAAAAGATATAGAATCGCGCTCGAATCAATCGAAGTCTACGCTCCGCTCGCCAATCGCCTCGGAATGGGAAAATTGAAAGGCGAATTGGAAGATGCCGCTTTTCCTTATGTCTATCCGAAAGAATATACCGAGATTGAAGAAATATTGAAAGAAAAAAAGGGACTTTATGAAAAATACTTGAATGAAGTAAGCGAAGAGCTGAAAAAAGAGCTGAAAAAAAATAAAATAAAATTCGTGGAAATTAATTACCGGATCAAACACAAATACAGTTTGTATAAAAAGCTTCTGCGCTATGACAAGGACATTGAAAAAATTTATGACATCGTGGCCTTGCGGATCGTCGTGGACACGATTGAAGAATGTTATCGGGTTTTAGGATTGGTGCATTCTATCTGGAACCCTCTGCCCGGCCGAATCAAAGATTACATCGCTGTTCCGAAACCGAACGGCTATCGTTCCATTCATACGACTATTTTCACAGGGTTGGGGGGAGTAGCGGAAATTCAGATTCGTACCAAAGAAATGCACGCCGAAGCGGCTTACGGTATCGCCGCGCATTTTGCTTACAAAGACCAAAAAGATAAAAAAAATCGAGACGACAAAAATAAATTCAAATGGATCGAGGAATTGCAAGAATTAAAATATCTGCCGAGCGACCCGAAAAAATTCATCGACCATCTGAAAATGGACTTTTTCAATGACCGGATTTTCGTTTTTACCCCGACTGGAGATGTCATCGACATGCCCGAAGATTCCACGCCCGTAGACTTTGCCTATTCTATCCACTCCGATATCGGAAATCATATTTTTGGCGCAAAAATAAACGGTAAAATGTCGCCGATTTTTTCCAAATTAAAAAATAACGATATCGTAGAAATAATCACTAAAAAAGATTCTAGGCCATCCAATAAATGGCTGGAATTCGTGAAAACTTCTATTGCCAAAAAACATATTAAGTCGTATTTGGAGAAAAATAGCTTGCTCTCGAAACTTAAATCTTTCGGCCGCAGTTAAACGCTGAAGTTAGAAATATTATATAAATCCGCATCATCTTGCTTGACCTCTTCTTTTGTCCTATCGTCAATCGGCGCTTCCGGAGCTGTTTCAGCGCCTAAGGCGCTGGGTTCCAGCGCCTTAGGCGCTGTATTTGCAATATGCTCTTCCAGCATTGCATCCGGCTTTTTTTCAACTTCTCCTTTTTGAATTAAATCCAAAATTGTCCGCAAATCTTCGGTGGAAAAAAAATCTATTTTAATTTGTCCGCCCAGCTCTTTTCTGTCGATATGCACTCGCGTGCCCAGCTTTTCTTGAAATTCTTCTTCCAGTTCCGTAATTTCCGGATCCGGCATAAATTCTTTTTTACGCACGCGGTCATAAGCTATTTTTCGCGCCAACCTTTCCGCCTCGCGCACCGTTATTTTTTTATAAACAATTTCTTTGAACAGAACCAATTGCTCCTCCGGATGATCGGCCAGCATTAAAATCGGTCGGGTGTGGCCTTCGGTTATCTTCCCTTCCGATAATCCATTTAGAATTTCCTCCGGCAGAGTTAAAATACGCAAAGAATTGGAAACATATTCCCGGCTGCGGCCCATTTTTTTCGCGATTTCATTATGGGTAAATTTAAACTCGCTCGTCAATCGAAAAAAGGCCCGGGCGCGGTCAACCGCATTTAAATCTTCCCGCTGTAAATTTTCTATTATCGCAAGCTCCAATTTCATTATCGCTGTATCTCCGGTACGAATGATAACCGGCACTTGAGAAACAAAAGCAAGCTTGGCGGCCCGCAACCTGCGTTCTCCGGCGATTAATTCATATTCGGTGACTAGTCCGCCGTCCTCTTTGATTATTTCCACGCGGGAAACCGTCAGAGGCTGAAGCACTCCGTATAGTTTTATGGAGTCGGCTAAGTCCTGTAATCGCGCCTCGTCAAAATCCCGTCTCGGCTGAAAAGGGTTCGGCTTAATTTTGTCGGTGTCAATCCAAAAAATTGAATTGGAATAAATATTAGACATGAATCTATTTTAGCACAAAGATTTTATTTTCAATAATTGATTTTGCGTATAAAACTGTGTAGAATATGTGAATTGCCGAGATGGCGAAATTGGTAACCGCAATTGACTCAAAATCAATCGGGGGCAACCCCTTGGGAGTTCGAGTCTCCCTCTCGGCACCAAAGTTATCCACTTTGTATTATATCATATATGAGATATACTAAGATAGTCGAAAGTTATCAAGTTTTTCAAGTTATAAAATAAATTCGTGAAAAAAAAAGAAGAAACTGAACAGCAGAAGATCGGATATTTTATTAAAGAGCTGAGAGAGCGCCGCGGATTAACCCAAGAAGAATTTGCTGACAAGTTGGGAACTTCTCAAAGCTCCGTCCCCCGGATGGAAAAAGGAGAACAGAATTTTACCACCGAACTGCTGTCAAAAATAAGCAATGTCTTAAACCACCAGGTGGTTTGCATCAATGATTCCGTCGATTTCCAAATAAATGGCGGAAAAAAATTAAGCGGAACTATTAAAACAAATTTTTCAATACCAAGAAAAGTTAATCCTATTAAAAAAGTAGAATCAAATATTAGTTTTAAT
>JBBUAS010000007.1:0-2708 GCA_038058555.1 Patescibacteria group bacterium
AGCACAGAAGCTTGTGGAGCTTTTAGTTCCGGTTCAACCCCGGATAGGCACCCCAATATATGAATTTGCTTAAAAAAGTTTGGTATGACAAAAATTTAATAAAAGTTTTAAAAGAGGGGGGCGTCGTAGTCATGCCGACGGATACTATTTATGGAATTGTGGGGAAAGCCCTAAGTCAACCAACGGTTGAAAGAATTTATGACATCAAAAAAAGAGCGCCGGAAAAGCCATGTATTATTTTAATTAGTGATTGGGCCGAGGTTGAAAAATTTGGAGTAGATATTTCAAAAATTAAAATTCCAGAATATAACGAGCCTACGAGTTTTGTTTTAGATTGCCTCAATCCGGAATTTGAATATTTGCATCGAGGAACGCATACGCTAGCCTTCCGAAAACCCAATATTTTGGAACTTCAAAATCTGTTAAAAGAAACAGGTCCGCTCATTGCGCCGTCCACTAACCCCGAAGGTTTGCCTCCGGCGCAAAATATCAGCGAAGCCCAAAATTATTTTGGCAACTCCGTTGACCTTTACATTGACGGCAGAGAAATTTCCGGCAAGGCATCTAAGATTATAAAATTAAATAACAATGGAACCGTAACAGTTTTGAGACCCTAAACAGCATTAGTGCGCGACCGCACACTAATGCTGGAAAGTTTTTTATTATTTTACAATGACTCCACAAACTTTTTTATTCTGGCCATTCCCTCAATTATATTTTTTTCGGTCGAGACATAGGAGAATCTGACGAAATCCTCGGCAAATTTTCCGAAGACCGGGCCGGGAAGAATGAGCACATTCGCTTCCTTCATAATCCGGTCGCAAAGTTCATAAGTGGAAATCTCGAGCTTCTCGAGCAGTTCGCGCATATTGACCATCAAATAAAAAGCGCCTTTGGGAGAATGGCATTTCATTCCATCAATTTTATTTACCAATTTAACTATCAAGTCGCGCCTTTTCTTGTATTCTTTGAGCATTACTTTGACTTCCTTCTGCGGGCCGGTAATGGCTTCAAGCGCGGCGTATTGGGCGACAGCGTTCGGGCAGGAAGTGTCGTTGCAAGCCAATCGCTCCAGCGCAAGCGCCATTTCTTTATTTTTGGTAATTCCCCAGCCGATACGATAACCCGTCATCGCATAGGTTTTCGAACAGCCATTCAAAAGGACAGTTCGCTCACCCATTCCTTTGACACTCGTAATAGAAAAATGTTTGCCTTCATGCACCATCTCGCTATAAATTTCGTCCGAAAGCACCCAGAGGTCGTGTTGCTTGGCCAGTTTCGCCACTTCGCGAATAATTTTTTCGGTAAAAACTCCGCCGGTCGGATTTTGCGGAGAATTTAAGACAATCAGTTTTGTTTTTGAAGTGATAGCTTTTTTTACTTCTTTGATGTTCAAATTGAAATTATTTTCTTCCCGCAAAGGCAGAGGCACTACTTTTCCTCCGAGATATTCTGCGACCGAGCCGTAAATAGGAAAAGCCGGATTCGGGATAATCACTTCATCACCCTTCTCGATGAGCGCGTTAATCATATAAAAAATAATCGGTTTGGCTCCGGAGGTCACTACCACATCTTCCGGCAGATAGGGGACTCCTGTTTCTTTCTGTGCTTTTCTGGCGACCGCTTCCCGCAGTTTCGCTACGCCGGGAGTCGGAGTGTAGTGCGTTTGATTATCCTTGATTGCTCTGATTGCCGCCTGATTTATATTTTCCGGAGTGTTAAAACCCGGTTCGCCGATTTGCAGATAAATAAGATGCTTGCCTTGCGGTTTTAAAACTTCTTCTTCGAATTTCTTCGCTTTGCCAATGACCGAAAAAGCATTCTCTGTCCCCAAATGCGACATTCGACGTGAAAATTTCTTCATATATCTTTTATCATACTATATTTTTAAAAATATGTCATAATAAAAGTAGGCACTAGGCTTTAGGCATTGGGCTTTAGCAAAAACATGAAAAAGAATATCTGGGAAAAACTTTTTAGTGCGCCAGCGGAAGTCTTGGAAAAGAGCGTTGCATTGGGAGATGAAATTAAAAATGATCTTGCCAACGAAAAGCCGGTCAAAATGGCGCGGGAATATTGGAAAACCTTGGGTCCGGGGCTGGTGACCGGCGCGGCGGACGATGACCCGTCCGGGATTGCCACTTATTCACAAATGGGCGCTTCGCAAGGCTTCGGTCTGATTTGGCTGTCGCTTTTTTCTTTTCCTTTGATGGGGGTAGTGCAGGAAATGTGCGCTCGGATCGGGTTGACGACCGGCGTCGGTTTGGCCGCCAATATTAAAAAATATTATTCCAGAAAAGTTCTTTATCTCTGCACTCTGCTTTTGCTTCTGGCTAATGTTTTCAACATCGGAGCGGATTTGGGAGCGATGGCGAAAAGCGCCCAGTTGATATTTCCGACAATTTCTTTCACTTTTTTAATTTTTCTTTTCGCTATTTTTTCTTTATTTTTACAAATTTTCATCCCTTATAAAAAATATGCGAAATATTTAAAATACCTTACCTTTATTCTTTTTGCTTATGTAGTTTCGGCTTTTTCCGTGAAAATAAATTGGGGAGAAGTATTGCAAAATACCGTCTTGCCGAATTTTTCTTTTTCTAAAGATCTGATTATTCTTGTTTGTGCGGCGCTCGGCACCACCATTTCTCCCTATTTGTTTTTCTGGCAATCTTCCCAGGAAGTTGAAGAGGAAATTTTGAAAGGAGAAA
>JBBUAS010000008.1:0-16109 GCA_038058555.1 Patescibacteria group bacterium
TTGGAAGAGTATTTAAAAAACGCGCCTTCAGAATACAAAGCGAGAAAGATAAATTAAAACCTCACCTCTCCTGCCTCACGGCATTCCTCCCCTCTCCAGTTTACTGGAGAGGGGTTGGGGGTGAGGTCATTCAAACTTACTTTTCTAGATTTTTCTCTTGAGTACTTTCTTCACCGCTTCTTTAATGGAATTTTTGCCCATTCCATAGTGCTCAATCAGCTCGTCGGGCGTGCCGGATTGTCCGAAGAGATCATGCACGCCGACAAATTCCATCGGCGCCGGAAAATTTTGCGCGAGCAATTCCGCCACCGCGCTACCCATCCCTCCGGCAATCTGATGTTCTTCAACAGTCACCAGAGCGCGTGTTTCTTCGGCTAACTCCAAAATAGTTTTTGCGTCCAACGGCTTGATTGTCGTCAAATTTATTACTTTGGTTTTTATTCCTTCACTCTCCAATTCTTTTGCCGCCAAAAGCGCCCGATGCACCAGCCCGCCGGTCGCGATAATTCCCGCTTGCGCGGGCCCCGTCTCCGGCATCCAAAAAATTTCAGCCTTGCCGATATTGAAAGGAGTTTCTTCGGTCGTAATGATCGGCGTCTTTTCGCGAACCAGACGCAAATAGGCCGGTTTGGAACTTTTTGCCAGGGCCAGAGTCGCTTTTTTCGCTTCCACGGAATCGCAAGGATTAAGCACGTCCATATTGGGAAGCATGCGGGTCAACCCGATATCTTCCAGAGCTTGATGGGTTCCGCCGTCGGGGCCCACCGAAATACCGGAATGCGAGCCCACCACAATCACTTTCCGGTCATTATAATTTATTGTCGTCCTGATTTGCTCCCAATTCCGGCCCGGAGAAAACATCGCATAAGACGAACAAAAAGGAATTTTCCCCATCGCCGCCATCCCGGATGCCACCGTTGCCAAATTCTGTTCCGCCACTCCAACCTGCACAAATCTTTCCGGAAACTTTTCCGCGAAAAAATGCATCTGAGTGCTCTCGTTCAAGTCCGCGCAAAGACCCACCACCTTCGGGTCTATTTCCCCGGCGGCCAGCAATCCTTGTCCGAAACCTTTTCGGATCGGCACTTGTTCCACATCTTGATCAAATATTTTTGGATTTAATTTTAATTTTGGATTTAACATTTTTGATTTCCTCGCTAATGCCTAACGACCGGCGCCAATTTTTAATTCGTCGAGCGCCTTTTCCGCTTCTTCTTTATTGGGCGGTTTCCCGTGCCATTTATAATTTTTTTCCATAAAGGAAACTCCTTTCCCGGGTATGGTATGCGCGATGATAACCGTCGGTTTCTCATATATTGCCTGCGCCTCTTCTACTGCTTCATTCAAGGCCCGGAAATCATGGCCGGTTGTTTCTATGACATGCCAGTTAAAAGACAGCCATTTGCTTTTGAGCGGTTCAAGCGGCATCACTTCCTCGGTGTCTCCTTCAATCTGAATATTGTTCCGGTCAATCACGGCAATGACATTTCCCAATTTATGTTTGCCGGCCAGCATCATCGCTTCCCAAATATTTCCTTCATTCAGCTCTCCGTCGGACATAAAACAATAAATAAATCTTTGCTGCTCTTTTTTGTCCCCGCCTGCATCAGCTATGCCTGAAGCATTGCGGGCAGGAATTTTATCGGCCAGCGCCATTCCTACTGCCTGGGAAAGTCCGGAGCCGAGGGGTCCGGAAGAGGTATCCAGCCAGGGCATATATTCGCGGTGCGGGTGACCTTGAAGCCGAGTGCCGAATTTTCGCAGGGTTTTTAATTCTTCAACCGGGAAATATCCGGCATGCGCCATCGCCGCGTAAAGCACCGGACAGATGTGTCCATTGGACAGCACCACTCTGTCCCGCTCTTCCCAAAACGGATCCTTCGGATTATGTTTTAAAATATGGAAATAAAAAAGGGTAAAAATATCCGCCATTCCGAGCGGTCCGGCGGTATGCCCGCTCTTGGCCTCAAGCAGCATTTTAATAATGCTCCGGCGAATGTCGTTCGCTTTTTTTTGTAATTCTAAAATTTTTTGTTCAGTTAAAAGCATCATTCTTAATTATACCCCATAGTAAAATATTTACAAAATGATAATTATGAAAGGGATCTTTATGAAGCCTATAAAATAATGCGTGGTTATGGCGCTTCAGATAGAGATCTTTTTAGGTGAAGTTGTTAGGCCTTGCCTAATAATTGTCTATTTTATACAATGTAAATATGTCCATAAGAAAAATAGCATTTGTGCCAGGTGAGTATTACCATATTTACAACAGAGGAAATAGCAAACAGAAAATTTTTCTTTCAAAAAAGGATTACGAAAGATTCATGGCTCTGCTTTATTGCGCGAACACCACCGAGAGTTTCAACTTCTTTAATCTGCAAAAGAGAGATAGTGTTTTCTCTGGAAATATAGAAACTCCACTAGTGGGCATTGGAGCGTACGGTTTGATGCCGAACCATTTTCACATCCTTATAAATCCCCTGTCAGAAGAAGGATTGAGCAAATTCATGCAGAAATTATCAACAGCCTACTCCATGTATTTTAATGAAAAATATAAAAGAACAGGCAGCCTTTTTGAAGGAAAATTCAAAGCGCAGCACATGAAAGACGATAAACAGTTAAAATACAATTTTTCCTATATCCATTTGAATCCTGTAAAACTAATAGATAGTAAGTGGAAAGAGAATGGTTTAAAAAATTTGAAAGATACGTTAAAATATCTTCACTCGTATCTCTATTCCAGCTTTTTGGATTATGTGGGGAAAGATCGTCCGGAAAAAGTTATTTTGAGGCCATCCGACTTTCCAAAATACTTTAGTTCTAAAAAAGGTTGGGAAACGGAAATCATTGAGTGGCTTAATTATGAAAACTAGTTGTAGTTGTGAGGCAAGGCCTAACAATTTTTATAAATTTTGGAATCTTTCTACCAGTCTTATCTTATCATAAGAATTAAAAAGAACCGAACCGGTGATTAATTTTGTCGCTCCCGCTTTCACCAATTTCGGGGCTGTTTCTTCATTTACCCCGATGTCAACTTCAATCGGCAAGTCCGGATATTTCTCTCTTAATAATTTAATTCTATCATACACTTTTTCATCCAAGGAAACTCCTCCATAGCCGATTTTATCGTTTCCCATGCATTGCACAAAATCAACGCAGGATATTAAGGGTAAAACATTTTCGAAAGGCTGGCTTGGTTTAAAGGCAATTCCAATCTGGATATTATCTCTGATATATAAATCTATACCTTCTAAAAAGTTTCGAAAATCTTCCAGGCTTTTCATCGCTTCCAGATGAAAGATTATTCTTTTCGGTCCAAGCTTCAGATAAGTATCAAAATTTTCCACCGCCTCGGCCACCATCAAGTCAAGCTCGAAATCAAATTCGTCCCAAAAAGGCAGGCCTTGTTCTTCCCGCATTATTTTCTGGAAATTATAATCGTCAAAACCATCGGAGAAAAATGGCCAAGTCTTGGAAGGAACAAAAATTCCATCACAAAAATCAATCTGGATGGTGGAAACAATGCCGCGTAATGCTCCAATTTTATTTTTCAACTCCTCGTAAGTTTTAAAAGGCAAAACCGAGGCGATTACTTCAATCATGGTTTTATATTTTTATTCTATATTTAATTTCTCTTTTTGTTTTTTAATTTCGCCAATCAGTATATCATGAAAAACTCCGTTGGAAGCAACACAGGAATGCTCTTTAAAATTCCAGGGTTTTCCTTCGGCGTTGGTGATTTTTCCTCCCGCTTCTTCCACCAGAAGCAGTCCGGCCGCAAAATCATAAGCGCTCAATCCGAATTTAATATCCGCTTCGGTACTGCCGCGCGCCACCAGAGCAAGTTCCAAAGCGGTGCAACCAAAATCTCGGACCGAAGAAATCACCCGATCCGGCAAATCATGCAGTAAATTTCTGCGCAACTGCAAATATATGGAGTCCCGGCCCGAGGCTACCGTTACAATACACTTATCCGGCCTTTCTTTGGAAACATGAATTTTTTTGTCATTAAAATAAGCTCCTTTCCCCTTTTCCGCATAGAAAAGCGCCCGAGTCATTGGGTTAAAAACAACCCCGACTAATATCTCCTCTCCGCGCAGAAGAGCAATGGACACGGCAAAAAAGGGAATTCCATGGGCAAAGTTTCTGGACCCGTCTATCGGATCCACATACCAAGTGTAAGGTCCCGAACTTTTTACGGCCTCAGTTTCCTCGCCGATAAAAGAGTGCGCTGGAAAATGTTTTAAAACAATTTCCTTGATAACTTCTTCCGATTCGGCGTCGGCGACCGTAATCATGCTTTTGTCGTCTTTCACGCCTCTAATGATTTCTGTTTCTTGATGTTTCTCTAAAATTTTTCCGGCTTCCCGGGCCGCCTTGATTGCTACTTTTAATTCCGGTGATTTATTTTCCATAAATTAATAATCGAGTTTTTTTATTCGTCTAATATGCCTCAGATCATCGGAAAATTCTGTTTCCAGAAATATTCTAACCGCTTCTTTGGCTTCTTCGAAACTGATAAAACGCATCCCCAAAGAAAGAACATTGGCATTATTGTGCATACGAGTGGAAGCAATCATATTCAAAACATGACCAGAAGCATCAGTTTGATTTTTCGGTGGTTTGCCATAAAAAAGCCCGGCTCTAACACCCGAAACTCTGTTCGCACACATGGCTTCACCCTGACCTGATGCGCCCAGTATTATGCCCCTGCTATCTTTATCTTGAGAGACCGCTTCAGCTACCGGCTTTATGTAGTCCGGATAATCATCATTAATATCAAAAGAAGTCGGACCTTTATCTATTACCTCATGCCCAAGATCTATTAAAAACGATTTTAATTTCTCTTTTGTTTCGTAGCCAGCATGATCTGTACCAATATAAATCTTCATAAAAACATAATATCATATTTAATTTTTTTAGTATATAATTTCAAAATGACTACTGAAAACAACAAGAACGATATTGTCCTTATCAGCCCGCATGAACTGATAGCCCACGAAAAGGTTAAAATCCGCCATGCTTTATATATACTATTGAAAATGATTTTTTCGGGTCGCTTCAAGACGCCCTTGCTGATTGATGCAAAAACCAAAACGATTCTGGATGGACATCATCGATGTTATGCTGCTAATAGACTGGGCTTGAAACACATCCCATGCTATCTAGTAAATTATCTGAATGATCAATCAATCAAAGTGCATGCCAGACGATCCGATACTCCCGTAGATAAGAAAAAAGTCATAGAAATGTCTTTAAGTCCAAAAGTATTTCCCCACAAGACAACTAAACACGAATATGAAATTCCGAAATTTGACTCATTGCCACTTAATGATTTATGGAAACAAAATTAACTAATGCATAATGCGAAAGACAACCTACGCGACTTGATTGGAGATACCCCGATGTTAGAGGTAAAAAATGCAAGGCCTGATTGGAAAATATATTTAAAGTTAGAGTATTTTAACCCTGGCGGAAGTTTCAAAGACCGTACCGCTAAAGCTTTGATAGAGGCAGCGGAAAAATCCGGAAAATTAAAAAAAGGGATGACTATTTATGAATCTTCCTCGGGCAATACTGCCAGAGCTTTAGCTATGCTTTCCGCAGAGAGAGGGTATAAATTTGTGGCAGTCGTTGATAATCACGCTCCGGTCGGTCCGCTTAATTCCATTTTAGCTTACGGAAGCAAGCTTTATTTTTGCACTGAAAAGGAAAACGCTAAGGGTGGCCATTTAGTGGACGTTCGTCGTTATACAGCGAAAAAATTAGCCGAAGAAAATAACGGCATCAATCTGGACCAATACGACAACCCGGAAAATCCTCTCGGTTTTTATAAAACTTTGGGAAAAGAAATTCTCAACCAAATACCTAACGTTAATTATCTGGTGGGAACTATCGGCACAGGCAGTTCCCTCTCCGGAACAGGCAAATATCTTAAGGAAAATAGTAAAGTAAAAGTAATTGCTCTCGAGCCCGAAGGTTCCAGCCATTTCGCTCCTGTCGGCCATGGGTATTTTATATCCGGCCCCGGATACCCTGCCGGAGCTGTTTTGCCTAAAAATGTCGACCCTTCGATTTTTAGCCTGCACGATTATGTGTCTGATACTGAAGCTTTCAACACTATGCGATTTTTTGCCCGCAAAAAGGGATTGCTGGTGGGAGACTCAAGCGGTATGGTGCTCTATTATGCCATGAAATTTATTAAAAATAGCCCGCCAAATTCTGAAAATAAAACAATGGTTCTCTTGATAGGAGACAGCGGGGAAAGTTATTTAACTTACGCTTTCTCGGATACTTGGATGAAAGAGAATGAGCTTCTCGACGACACAATCGCCGAGAAACTCTCTTCGTTTTATATTTAGTTTATTCTTTATTTTATCGTCTTCCCTGTCTTAATAACATGGTCTATCAGCATATAAGTATATCCCATTTCGTTGTCATACCAGCCGAGGACTTTGACCAAGTTTCCGCCGACCACCCGGGTCATTTTCAAATCGGCGATACATCCGTAATGGCTTCCTAAAATGTCGGAAGAGACCAACTCTTCTTCGGTAATGGCAAAAATGTTTGCCCAGTGAGAATCGAGAGCGGCTTTTTTAAGAATTTGATTGACTTCCTCTGCGGTAGTATTTCTTTTGGAGATAAAAGTAATATCGGCGATTGATCCGGCAATGACGGGAACCCGAACCGCAATCCCGTCAAAGAGTCCGGTGAGTTTTGGAAAAGCTTTGGTGACGGCAATAGCCGCTCCGGTTGAAGACGGTATCATATTATGCGCGCCGGCTCGGCCTCCACGAAAATCTTTTTTACTGGGACTATCCACGGTCGGTTGAGTATTAGTGATGGCATGAGTAGTGTTCAAAATTGCTTTTTCGATTCCCAAGGCCTCATCCAAAATCGCAATCAGAGGCGAAATGGCATTAGTGGTGCAAGACGCGTTGGAAGTAATATCGCAGGTGCCGAACTTTTCTTCGTTCACGCCGAGCAAAATCGTTGCTCCCAATGTCCCCTCTCCTTCGCCTTTGGCGGGCGCAGAAAGCACAACTTTTTTTGCACCGGCATCAAGATGCATTTTTGCTTTGTCATAATTATTGAAAAATCCGGTTGACTCCACCACTACATCCACTTCCAGCTCTTTCCAAGGAAGTTTATCGGGCTCTTTCTCGGCTAAAAATTTAATCGGCTTGCCATCAATAACCAGATTATTCTCTTCGACTTTTATATCATGATTCCACTTTCCATAGACCGTGTCGTATTTGAGCAAATAGGCCATATTGGCAATGTCACCCAAATCATTGACCGCTACGACTTCAATTTCCGGCCTTTCCCAGGCAACTTTTATAAAGGCCCGGCCGATTCTCCCGAAACCGTTAATGCCAACTTTTATTCTTTTCATAATTTTTTTTAATAAATTTTAATATAAAGATATTATACCAAAATAAAGAAAAAGTGTATAATCATAAAAATGGAAAAAAATACGGAAACAACATTCATTCATCTTCACACCCATAGTCATTATTCCCTTTTAGACGGGCTTTCGAAGCTGGAAGATTTGATTGACCTGGCCAAAAAATTCAAAATGCCGGCTCTGGCCATTACCGACCACGGCAATATGTACGGGGCGATTGAATTTTACAAATTGGCGAAAAAAGTCGGCATTAAACCGATTATCGGAGTGGAAGCCTACATGACGGCCGGCTCGCGCCTGGACAAAACGATCGAAGCCGGAGGCACTAAGCGTTATTACCATCTCACTTTGCTGGCAAAAAATCTGGAAGGTTATAAAAATTTAATCAAGCTCGTCACTCTGGCCAACTTGGAAGGATATTATTACAAACCCAGAATGGACAAAGAAATTCTGCGAAAATATGGAAATGGAATTATCGCTCTTTCCGGATGCTTGGGCGGAGAACTTTCGCAAAGTGTCATGAAAGACGACTTAGGGCAAGCAGAAAAAATAATCAAGGAGTATCAAGACATCTTCGGTCCGGAAAATTATTTTATAGAAATCCAATGCCACCCCTCGGTGGAAAATGATCAGAAAGTACGCGAATCATTAATCGCGCTTGCCAAAAAACACGACATTCCGGTGGTAGCTACTCAAGATTCGCATTATCCATGCACAGACGATCACGACGCGCACCATACCTTGCTTCAAATAAATACCCAGGGCGATGCGAAAGACGGCGCCAAGTTTGAATTCTCGGACGACGACTTTTCTTTTATGAGTGCTGAAAAAGCCTTGGAAGTATTCAAAGATATTCCGGAAGCAGTCACGAATACAATGAAAATTGCCGAAATGTGCAATCTAGAATTGGAACTCGGGAAATGGGTTTTTCCGGATTTTAAAATTGAAGCTGGCAAAACGTATGCCGAAAAATTGCGAGAATTGACTTACGCCGGATTCGAACGGCTGGAACTGAAAGAAACACCGGCCTTAAAGGAGCGGGTAGAATATGAATTAAAAATTATTTCGGACAAAGGCTATGAACCATATTTCCTAGTGGTGGGAGATCTTCTGCGTCATGCAAAAGAAAATGGAATCTTAACGACGATTAGAGGATCGGTCGCGGGCTCAATGGTCACTTATCTTCTCGGCATCACCAATGTCGATCCGATCGCCTACAAACTCCCCTTTGAAAGATTTTTACACTCTCGCCGGCCTTCCGCGCCGGATATCGATATGGATTTCGCCGACAATCGGCGGGATGAAATGATCGAATACGCGAAGAAAAAATACGGCGAAGATAAAGTCGCCCAAATCGGAACTTTCGGCACCATGATGGCGCGCGGTTCGGTACGCGATGTTGCTCGCGCGCTCGGATATGATTATGCGATTGGAGACCGACTTTCAAAAATGATTCCACTCGGTGCGCAAGGTATGCCGATGACCATAGATCATGCAATGGAAATTACACCAGAATTCGCCGAAGCATATAAAAAAGAAAAAGATACAAAAAAAATAATTGATCTGGCTGAAAAACTGGAAGGGTGCGTCCGGCATATTTCAGTACATGCCGCCGGAGTCGTTATTTCCCCGTTCCCGCTTACTGAATATGTTCCACTCCAATACGATCCCAAGGGCGGAGATAAAAATGAAGGAAAAATAATCACCCAGTATGATATGTATAGTATCGAAGAAGCGGGTTTATTGAAATTTGATTTTCTGGGAATTAGAAACTTGGCAATTTTGGCCGACGCGGTGGCTTTGGTAAAAAAATTTTACAATGTCGAGATCGACATAGAACGCATTCCGCTTGACGACAAAAAAACTTTTGCTCTCTTGGCCAGCGGTCAGACTGAAGGACTTTTCCAATTAAACGGCGCCGGTATGACCAGATATTTGAAAGAATTAAAGCCCACTTCCATTCACGACATTAATGCGATGGTGGCGCTTTATCGTCCGGGACCGATGGAAATAATTCCGGAATATATAAAACGCAAACATAATCCGCAGCTTGTGAAGTATCTAGACCCGCGAATGAAAAAATTCTTGGGCGAATCATACGGGCTGATTGTTTACCAAGATGATCTTCTGTTTTGCGCGCTGGAACTGGCAGGCTACAACTGGGAAGAAGTGGACAAATTTCGCTATGCTGTCGGTAAAAAAATTCCAAAAGAAATGGCCGCGCAATATGAAAAATTCACTCAGGGCGTAGTCGCAAACGGACAGACTCCGGAATTCGCGGAAAAACTTTGGAAGCTCTTTGAGCCCTTCCAGGCTTATGGTTTCAACAAAGCGCATGCCGCCTCTTACGGCAAAGTGGCTTACCAGACAGCCTATATGAAAGCGCATTATCCGGTGGAATATATGACAGCGATCTTGACGGCTGAATCCGGCGATGTGGAAAAAATTTCCGAAATAATCGAAGAATGCAAAAATATGAAAATTCCGGTTCTGCCTCCCCATATCAACGAAAGTTTCGGAGGGTTCACTTGTCTGTCGGAAAAACAGGGATTGAATATAGATCCGGAAAACAAAAGCAAAAAAATCAGATTCGGATTTTATACCATCAAAAATCTGGGCACGGATATTTCCGATGCCATTATAAATGAACGAAAGAATCCGCCATCCGGCGGAGGGAAATTCAAATCAATCTCGGATTTTTTAAATAGAATCAAGCATAAAAATTTAAATAAAAAATCGATGGAAGCCCTGATCAAGTCGGGTTGTATGGACGACTGGAGCGATCGCGGAATTCTTTTGGCAAATTTAGAGGCAATGCTTGAATACAATCATGAAACATCCAAGCAAAATGAGAATCAAGCTTCTCTTTTTGGCGAAAGTTCGGAAATAAAAGCTTCGGAATTCAAATTACAAAATGCCTCTCCGGCCACTCAAGCGGAAAAATTGCTTTGGGAAAAAGAACTGCTGGGACTTTATATTTCCGGCCATCCGCTGGACCGCCTGCGCGATAAATTAAAGAGCCGAAATATCAACATTAAAAAAATAAAAGAAGATAAGGAAAATAATCTGGGCAACGGCATACCGATCACGATCGCCGGAATAATAGAAACAGTCCGAGTAGTGGTAACAAAAAATGATGAACGGATGGCTTTTTTAAAAATTGCGGATTTGACCGGTTCTATTGAGGCCGTCTGTTTTCCTTCCATCTTCAAAGCATCCGTCGATATTCTTGTTCCCGAAAAATGCATCGCCTTTTTCGGCAAGGTCTCCAACCGCAACGGCGACAAAAGCATCATCATCGAAGCCGTCAAAGAAATCTAATATATGTTTACTGAATTCACGGCCGTTGAGATAGTAAACAAATAAGTTATACACTATTAATTATAAAGCGACATCGCTTTTTCTTTGCTTTCAGAGAAAATCATTTCCATGGCTTCGGCGACTTTTTTGGAAAGTTTTTTGAGGGTTTCCAGTTCCGGTTTTTTAAATTCACCTAAAATAAATTTAATAACTTCTTTTTCGCCATGCGGTTTTTTTAGTTTGCCTGATGGAGTGGCTGGAGAAATGCCGATGCGAATACGCAAAAATTCTTGGGACTTTAGCGCCTTGATAATAGATTGCAAGCCATTATGTCCTCCGGAAGACCGGTTGAAAGAAATTTTCATTTTTCCCAAAGGCAAATCAATGTCGTCATAGATAACAATTAAATTTTTAAGGGCTTTCTTGCCCGCCATAGCTTTAGCGACGGCGGGACCCGAATTATTCATAAAATTGTCCGGGGTGAGAAATTTTATTTTCTTACCTTCAAACTTTTTTTCAATCAAGCCAACGACAATACGCCCAGTATTGTGCCTGGTGTTTTCATATTCTTTTCCCGGATTTCCTAAACCAACGACTAATTTCATTCTTTTAATATAAAACAAATTCTTGCATAATGTCAAGGATTTTTTGTGTTATATTATGACAATGGAACAAATAAAAACAAAGATGCAGTCGTTTTGGGAACTGGTGCGCTTTGCATTTGTCGCATTGGTTATCGTTATCCCTATACGTTTTTTTGTAATTCAGCCATTCATTGTCTCAGGCTCTTCAATGGTGCCAACCTTTGAAAATAATGATTATCTGATTATCGATAAAATATCTTACGAATTAGGCAACCAAAAAAGAGATGACGTGGTTGTTTTCCGGTATCCGAACGACCCGACAAAATTTTTTATTAAGAGAATTATCGGTCTTCCGGGGGAAACAATAGATATAAAGGGTAGCGAAGTAACCATAACAAACGAAGATCATCCTGAAGGTTTTAAGTTGGACCAGCCTTTTGTAAAAAATCTTGCAAATAACGACACCCATCTTGAATTAAAGAACGATGAATATTTTGTTATGGGTGACAACAGAAATGCTAGTTCTGATTCAAGATATTGGGGAGCGGTAAAAAAAGATCTTCTAATAGGAAGAGCCTTATTGCGTTTACGTTTCTGGCCGATAAATAACTTAGTCGATGTATTACCGGGCAATTATACACGAGAAAAAAAATAAAATGAAAAAAACAGCGCACGTAAATAAAAATAAAATGGCAGATGTCTCATCCCCCAAAGGAATGCGGGATTTGATGAATGAAGAATATTATTCTTTTCAGGGGTTTTTTGAAAAAGCGCAGGAAGTAGCCGTGTATTACGGTTTCAAGCCGATCGAAACTCCGATTTTGGAACACGAAAAAACATTCACCGGAATCGGAGAAGGCACGGATATCTTGGATAAAGAAATGTATACGCTGAAAACAAAAGGCGGGGATCATTTGGCGCTCCGTCCGGAGCATACCGGGGCCTTGATGCGCGCTTATATTGAACATGGAATGCAAAACATGCCTCAGCCGGTAATGTTTTATCAATACGGACCGTCTTTCAGGCATGACAAACCCCAGCGCGGACGCTATCGGCAGTTTTGGCAATTTGATGTGGATGCGCTCGGAAGCGACAAAAGTATTATGGACGCAGTGGTGCTAAAAACTTGTATGAGTATTTTGGAAGAGGCCGGCGCAAAAGATTTGACGATCGACATAAACTCCATCGGCGACAAAGAATGCCGGAACGGATATATCAAAGAACTGACAAGTTATTACCGAAAACATATCGGCAGTTTGCCGGGCATAGATCGGGAACGTTTAAAAACAAACCCGCTTCGGATTTTAGATTCAAAAGAAGAGAAAACAAAAGAAATAAACGAGGGCGCGCCGGACTCGATTTCTTCTTTGTGTGTTTCCTGTAAAAAACATTTCAAAGAAGTGTTGGAATATTTGGAAGAAATGGAGATACCTTACAATATAAACAAAAATCTGGTCCGCGGACTTTCTTACTATACCCGGACTGTTTTTGAAATCATCGAACAAAAAGGAGGAGAAGACGGAACTCCCCTGACTCTCGCCGGCGGAGGACGTTATGATTATTTGGCCCGCCAGGTTGGAAGCAAGCGCGATGTGCCGGCAGTCGGAATATCTATCGGCGTAGATCGGATAATTGCGTCTCCTTGGTATAAAAAACTCTCGCCCCGCATTTTAAAGAAACCAAAAATTTATTTTATTCAGTTGGGTTCCGAAGCAAAACTAAAGAGTTTGAACATAATCGAAATACTGCGCAAAGCGCATATTCCTATTGCGCAATCACTCTCCAAAGACAGTCTGGGCTCTCAATTAGCCATTGCCGAGAAACTCGCTATCCCTTACGCCATAATTTTCGGA
Source organism: Patescibacteria group bacterium (assembly GCA_038058555.1). Taxonomy (GTDB): domain Bacteria; phylum Patescibacteriota; class Minisyncoccia; order Phycocordibacterales; family UBA9973; genus UBA9973. The sequence continues at coordinate 13,146 of JBBUAS010000008.1, forward strand.
GTGAAAGAAGCGCTGGATAATTCTGTCATTGTGCGGGATATGTCAAACAGGTCTCAAGATACCGTGAAATTGTCGAAACTTCTCGAATACTTGAAGGAGCTGAAATAAATATGAAAAAGATTGTTCAAAAACAACAAAAAGTTTTGAGAAAGATAGCCAAGGAGGTGCATCTTCCCGACATTAAGAAAACCAAGATAAAAAAAGTGCTGGAAGAAATGTCTCAGGCTTTAAAAAGCCAAGATGACGGCGTGGCCATTGCCGCCCCGCAAATTGGATATTCATTGCGAATCTTCGTTGTTTCCGGCAAGATTTTTGCGGAAAATTTTGGTAAAAGTAAAGAGGAGCAATTGTTAAATGAAAATAATATAATTGAGCCAGTTGGAACAAAAGACAAAATAAAGGATTTGGTTTTCATCAATCCAAAAATTTCCAAACTTTCCCGAAAAAAAGAATGGGTGCCGGAGGGCTGTCTTTCCGTTCGGTGGCTTTACGGAAAAACTTTCAGATCCACCAAGGTAACAATCACAGCTTATGACAAAAATGGCAAGAAATTTACCCGAGGCGCCTCCGGACTTTTAGCCCAAATTTTTCAGCACGAAACCGATCACCTAAATGGCATACTTTTCGTCGACCACGCTGTAGAGATAAAAGAAGAATTGCCCCGCCTTCACTAAAGTTTCGGCGGGCAAGTGAAAAAAAATGAAAAAAAACAACAATCTAAATTTCGCATTCTTTGGCACACCGGATGTGGCGTCTGAGACCTTAAAAATTTTAAAAGAAAGTGATTATTTGCCATCGCTGATTGTGACTTCGCCGGATGCCAAAAGCGGGCGAGGCTTGCAGACGCAAGCCTCGCCCGTAGCTATTTTCGCCGAAAAAAATAACATTCCCTGCTTAAAACTGGAAAAACCAACGGAAAAAGAAGTTCGTGATGTTTTGGGAACCCTTGGGAGGAGCGACGGCGACGGACAGAGAAAATTTTCAGCAGAAAATTTTCGTGGTGAACAAAATATCGCGGACTTCTTTTTGGTCGTCGCTTACGGAAAAATAATTCCCGAAGATATTTTAAATATGCCGAAATTCGGTTCGATTAATATTCATTACTCCCTTTTGCCAAAATATCGCGGAGCTTCTCCGGTAGAATCCGCTATTTTAAACGGGGACACCGAAACCGGTGTGAGTATTCAAAAAATGAAATACGAACTGGATTCTGGAAATATTATTGCCCAAGAAAAAGTAGAAATTTTACCGGACGAAAAAGCGCCGGATTTGCGCAAGCGCTTGATAAAAATCGGCGGGGATTTGTTGGTAAAAATTCTAAAGACTCCCTTCGTGGAAGGAGAAAAACAAGACGAAAGTAAGGCAACTTTTTGTCAAAAAATCAAAAAAGAAGACGGACTAATAGATCTAAATGACAACGCAATAAAAAATTACAACAAATTCCGCGCTTATGCCTACTGGCCAAGAATTTTCTTTTTTTCCGCCTTAGGCGGATCCGCCTCGGGTGGAAAGGACGGCAAAAGAGTGGTTATCACCGATGCCGCTCTAGAAAACAATAAATTTATCATCAAGAAAGTCACTCCGGAGGGTAAAAAAGAAACAGACTGGGAAATATTTTTATCCAAAAACAAGTAATACAAGGCCTTGCCTTGTATTGGTTAGTATTTGGAGGTAAAAGGATTCCTTCGGGAAAGGCCTTTGAGCATTTTTTTGATGCTGGCAGCACCGCGTTTGAAGAGAGTCTGCCGGCGGTCTTTGTTTTTCCTGATTTCATTGAAAAGTTTTTCTTTTACTTCGTCAATGGCGCTGTATAAATCTTCGTGATCGCTCTCCCCGTAAAAATTTTTCCCGTCAATATTAACAGAACAGTCAGCGTGAAAAATCTCACCCGCTTTATGGTGATTGGTTGATTTGCTTACTTCAAAATTTACCATTGCTTTACCCTCTTTTGCTTCAATTTTAGAAAGAAGTTTTTCCAAATTGGTAACTCTTTTAAAAACATAATCATGAATAGCCTCCGTCAAATCCATATTTTTGCTTTGTAAATTTATTTGCATATTATTTGTTAATTATATCATATTTTTTTAACAAATGTTCTTTCAAGCCAGAGCTGGATCATTATTATGATAATAACCATCAGAACAACAAAACCGATGGCTCCGTATAAATTTTGTAAAATTTCCGCAAAATAATTAAACCCGAGCCCCGAAACATAACCGATCGGAATATAAAAAAGGAGCGAAAGAGCGACGGCAATTGATTCATAGTAAATAAAAGTTTTAAAACCCAGGCCTGTTTTGTGGACATACATAGTTAGGGTAATGGGAGTGGCAAAAAGAAATTTAGCCAGAATAAGCCCCACCAAATGACTGCCTTGGCTGACCCGGCACACTGCCTCATTAACGACTGAAATAGTGGCATTCGTATAGCGATGCGAAATTATCCTGTCCACGGTTTTAGTCTTTCCAAGAAAAAACCATAAAGTATTGGAAAAAAATGTTCCCAAAAAACTCAAAATAATAAAAGAAAAAGTGGAGATAACTTTTTGGGCGGCCAAGAATGCGAAAATAAAAAGAACCGGCTCTCCGCCGAAAGCCGTTCCGAAAAAGATGATGATATATTCAAGCGACCGGTGATCAGAAATAAATATCCGCAGCCATTCAATGGAATCAATCATACGGATATATTCTACCAGTTTTTATGCTAAAATGAAAATATGTTGTCTCCTATTAAAATACTTATAATCGGAAACGGTTTTGGCGGGGTTTACGTTTTAAAAAACTTGCACAAATTTTTTCATAACGACAAAAGGATCGAACTGTCTCTGGTGGGTGAAAAAAATTATTTTCTCTTTACTCCGCTTTTGCACGAAGTAGCGACCGGAGGAATAAATCCGTTTAATATAATAGAGCCGATTCTTGAACCGGAGGAATGGTATGAAAACGAAGGATATAAAAGCGGAGT
>JBBUAS010000009.1:0-3255 GCA_038058555.1 Patescibacteria group bacterium
ATAAAATTTTCTTTATCGGGTTCGTCTGCTTTAAGCCATTCCAGAACTTTTTACCGATCTTCCTTGTCGCAAACAACAATCCGCCCGCCTTTCGCCCCGGCCCGAAGCATTGTTGGGCCGCCAATATCCGTTTTTTCTATGACTGATTCACGGGTCGCATTCGGATTGGCAATTTCTTCTTCCAGCGGATATAGATCGCAACAAACCATATCAATCCAAGGGATATCATACTCTTCAAGTTCAGCCAGATGTTCCGGAGTATTTAGTGCCAGAAGCCCCCCGTGAATTTTCGGATGCAGAGTCACTACCCGATGAGAGAGAATCGCTTTCATTCCGGTAATTTCCATCACATCAACGACAGAAATACCAGCATCGGACAAATGCTTCGCTGTCCCGCCGGAAGAAATAATTTTCCAACCCAAACCCACTAGCTCTTTAGCGAAATCAACTATCCCATCTTTATTGTAAACAGAAATTAAAGTTGTTTTTTGTCTTTGAGCCATAAAATAAAAACACTTCTTATAAGTGTTTTTATTTTATTACTTTTCTTTAGTTAAAGCAATTTATTTAAGTTCAATTCTTGCCCATAAAATTCTGCTGAATTTTTGTGCAAGCCGGCCCTCGATGCCGACGCATCTGTGGGCCGAAAATCGAGCTATTTAAGCTCGATTTTCCCTCCAGCTGTTTCAATTTTTTTCTTCAAATCGTCGGCTTCAGCTTTCTTCATCCCTTCTTTGAGAGTAGAAGGAGCGGCGTCCACTAAGTCTTTCGCGTCTTTCAGCCCTAATCCCAAAACTTCTTTTACGATTTTCATCACCGCGATTTTCTGTTCACCGGCAGAAGCCAGCACTACGGTAAATGCCTCTTTTTCTTCCTGCGTCTCGCCGGAGCTTCCAGCGGCGGCGGGAACAGCGACAGCTGCCGCAGATACTCCAAATTTCTCTTCGATTGCTTTGACGAGTTCGTTGAGCTCCAAAACCGATGCGCTCTCGAGATCTTTTATGAATTGATCAAATTTTGACATAAAGTTTATATTTTTAACTAATAATTATTTTTGTTTTACGACTTCATTTACAGCCAATGCCAGACGTTGCATAGGCGACTTGAGCAAAAATGCCAACCTGGACAACAACACTTCCCTGCTTGGGATCATCGCGATTTCCATCATCTTTTCGGCGCCAAGAAATTTTCCCTCAAAAATTCCTCCGATAATATTCAGAAGTCCTTTGTGGGTTTTTTGGAAATTATAAATTTCCCGTGCCGGAGCTGTCTGGTCGTTCGAGTACGCAATAGCAACTTCGCCGGCCAATTCCGGGATTTCTCCTTCGGCTTTTCCTTGAAGAGCGCGCGCGAGCAATGTCTTTCTGGATACCTTATAGCCCACTCCTTGGTCTCGCAAGCTTTTCCTCAATTTCGTTTCGTCACTTACTTTCAAACCGTGAAAATTCACAAAGACCAAAGATTCAGAACTTTTTATCGCTCCCTCTATCTCTTTAATCATTTCTTCCTTTTTTGATTTTAATAGCATAATTTTCAAACAAAAAAACGGTTAAAACCGCTTTATCGACCCACTAAACAGGACTTATCTGTTCGCCTGTTTTCTCTGCGGTATTTCTAATATAGCACAACCCCCAACCAAAGTAAACTTGGTACGGGGCAAGCTCTATTATTCTGCAATCTGGGTCTGATTATTCACCGGCTGTTCTTCTGTTTTGTCAAAGTAGTTCACCAGCAAAACTCCGATGAGTCCGAGAACTATCATCCCTATAAAAATAAACAGGGTTTTAAAAAAGTGTTTTGTGAGCACAAATTAATAATATCACAAACCATTCAAAACCCCCCATTGATAATATAATCAAAACCAAAACCGCCCAAATGATCCCAAACCAAACCTCCACGAGCGGGAGAATCAAAATAAAACAGGCCTTGAAAACCTTGGGTAAGAGCATTGCCGGATCCCTTAACGCCAAAATAGTTGCCGGTGCCGCCGGAACAATCATTAAGACCGAAGGTCATAAAATAATTCCCTTCCGGCAAAAAGATATGGGGAAAAGTCATATTGTCATAAGGAAAATCCGAGGGATTCGTGCCGGTATCGACAGCGCCGGACCAGATGGAAGGATTAAAAGTATCGGAAGTGGCTACCAGAGAGCCAAAAGTATAATCGCCACGGAACGAAAGAGCGGCGTTAAAACCGCCGGCGCCGCTATAAGAATAAACTTTCAGATTGGCGGAAGTAACCGTGCCGGATCCGGCCACACCGCGCACCCCGATACTGTCCAAATAAACACCGCCGCCAGAAACTGTAAAAATACTTCCGAAAGCTAAAAGAGCGGCAAATCCGCTGGAAACATTCGCGCAATAATAAAACCTACCGCCTGAAAGAGAACCGGGTAAGGACATTTGTGAATTTTCCAGATAGGAGGTTGAGAAAGATGCCGCCACATTTACGGCGCGAGTGGCTGTAGCGGTGTTTCCTGATAAATCAGTTGCCGTGTAAGTAATCGTATAAGCGCCAACGGTAGCGGTATTAATAAAAGTCCCGCCCAGAACGATGGAAGAAGTAAGATCGCCGTCGACAGCGTCCAGAGCGGTCGCTCCGGCATCGAGGTAAACAGAGCCGAGAAGAATTGTTTTAGGATTATCTCCAAGAATCGCGATGGCCGGAGGAGTAATGTCGGGAGGCGGAGGAGGCGCCACCACATTTACCGTGCGGGTGGCGGTCGTCGCATTGCCCGCAATATCGGTTGCCGTATAAGTTTTGGTGTAAATGCCGGCAATCGCGGTATCGACAAAAGTTCCGCCCGATACAATGGAAGAAGTAAGATTGCCGTCAACAGCGTCCAGAGCGGTCGCTCCGGCATCGAGGTAAACAGAGCCGAGAAGAATTGTTTTAGGATTATCTCCAAGAATCGCGATGGCCGGAGGAGTAATGTCGGGAGGCGGAGGAGGGATATTCGACGCAGCCATTCCACCCCCGCCCGGCAAGAGATTGGAGTATAAATCTTGCGGGGTTTCGCTAACTGTTTGGTTAGATATTGGAGTAATTTCAATTATCGGCGTGGTCGAAATTTCCTGCGTAGTTTTAACTTCATACGGAGGAATTTCCTCCGTGGTCTTTGCGGGTGTGGGCGGAAGGGCAGAAATAACAGAAGCGGGATTGGTTATGGCTATTTTTTTAACCGTTGATTTGGCGGCCGGTTTAACTCCGGCGTTTTCAATCGGAGTTTTTTTGATTGGAAGATTTTCCGGCGC
>JBBUAS010000010.1:0-1080 GCA_038058555.1 Patescibacteria group bacterium
GTGTTCGTATAATAAAAGCATACCATTCGTGGTATGCTTTTACAAGCGAGATCCGCGTAGCGTCGTGTTGGGGTTTTATCCCCGTCGCCTAACGTGCGGCCTCCTTTTAAAGCTTAATAAGCGGATAAATTAGTTGGGGCTCGCGTCCCCGAATAACCAACGAACCTGCTTTTGCTTTAATTTGGAGGTGAAGAATAAACTGCTCGCAGTTTTCTTTTCTTCTCTCTTCTTTTCTTTTTTCTAATCCGCCTTTGTCTTCAGCGTTCATCTTTTGGTTTTCAAATTAAAGTAATCAATCCACTCATCGTCAAAAAACAAAACCAAACCAATCTCCGAAGAGTGAAAAACGATCCGCAAGACGCGTCTTTAGTCAGGTATTGCTTAACAACCGGCGCCGGCTATCCGTTCGCGGAAACACCGGAAACACTGCTGTTAAAAAGTTTGGTCAGACAAAGAAACAGTCTCGCCAACATGCTCTTTAAAAACAAACGCCAGCAGGATGACGTCAGTTACAAAGAAGATTGTCTGAAAACCAAATTCAACCCTGTTTACCAAGAAATTGGCAATATATTAAGCCAAAAAATCAAAGAACTGGAAAAACAACTTAAAACATTTAGAAAACCGGAACAGAAACTCCTGCAAACAATTCCCGGCGTTGGTCCAATCACAGCTGTCAGTTTTATCTCTGAAATCAATGACATTAAAAGATTTAAACAATCTAAACAATTGGTCGCCTACATCGGCCTGGATTCGCGCGTTCACCAATCAGGAACCTCAATCCGCGGCAAAGGATATGTATCCAAACGAGGCAATAAAATACTAAGAACAAGACTCTACAACGCCGCGAGTGTCGCGGTTCTTCACCCCAACCTTTTCCAGAGATTCTTTCAAAAGAAAAGATCAGAAAGCAAGCCCTACAAAGTCGCCCTAGTAGCCACGATGCACAAAATGACCAATGTCATTCACTCTGTCTGGACCAACAACAAACCATTCACCGACCCGACAGACAAACCAAAAAGAGGGCTGACGCCCTCTTTTTGGTTATCCACAGAGTTGGGTTGACGGGGATATAATTAGTTA
>JBBUAS010000011.1:0-1106 GCA_038058555.1 Patescibacteria group bacterium
TTGTTCCGATATTCATTCTTCCGGTTACATTTATATCGTAATTTTGAATTCTGCACGCATTGTCTCCGTTTGCGTCAACAGTAACTCCGTTTATGCGCACACTTCCGGCGTCATCGTAGTTTATGTTCATGTTTATGCGTGTCGTTCCGGTCGGAGGAGTACATGTTCCGCTGAATGAAAAAGTTGCCCCATTAATACCATAAACATTGCTTTCGTTTGAATAATCATGTATCCAGCAAGTACTCAATAAGGTTTCCGCGGCGTTCACTTGTATTGCGAACGATAAAGAAGCGAAAGTCACTAATAAAATAGCGATTAATATTATTTTCCCGGAAAAGCTTTTATATATATATTGATTTTTCATATTTACTATTATAGCAGATACTAAAAAAATGTCAAATTTTCGTTTGTAACATGATTAGCTCTCTCAGTCGGAGTCTATAATTTAGAAAAATCTGTAGATATCTTTGTGGTGTCCGATATACAGAAAAGTTACTGAATTGCCTTCAAAATGAAATACAATTCTATAAGTTTGATCCACACGAAAACTCCAAAGATTGTTTTTCTTCGGCATTAGTTTTTCTGTGCTTAGAGATGGATAAAAGATATTTTCTTTGAAAATTCTTTCTTGTTTTTCTGCTTTGAGTTTTATTAAAACAGGAAGATTTTGGTACAGAGAAACAAATTTTCTCGTATAAAATATCTTCATATAAAAATTACCTAAAATCTTTCAAGTTTTTTGCTCTTACGAATTTTTCAGATTTCATTTCGCGCACAGATTGACTCATGTCCTTTAAAAATTTAGGCTGAAAAAGCCCAAGAGAGCTAGCGATTCGTTCAAGTGCGGACAAATCAATACTCACAGAGTATTTTTTCTTAGTTGGATTTTGAGTTGTTATTGTCATTAGATTCATAAACTTATATTAGCAAATTTCAAAAGAGAGAGCAATATTTGGTCTCGGAAATTGTAATGTGAAACCTTGTAAGGGTTTTTCAGGCAGTTTTAGTATATCACGATTAGCCCTCTCGGTCGGTCTCACTAACGTGTGCTCTCGCCAAGAATCGAACTTGGATCGCCAGCTTCGCAGGCCAGCATTCTATCCGTT
>JBBUAS010000012.1:0-5822 GCA_038058555.1 Patescibacteria group bacterium
AGGAATTTGAGGAAAAGAAAAAAGATTTAAGTTAAAGAAATAATAAGCCCGACCCAAATTCCGCCAAAACAAAAAGCGGAGCAAATGGAAAATTCCTCCCCAAACCCCTCCTCCGCGCGGGCGAGTCCATCACTCCGCCTCATTAGCCCCCAGAAAATTAGTGGCGGAGTGCGGTCAGAAGTTCCGTTCAAAAAAGGTTCGCGCAAAATGCTAGAATAACACCACAGAAGGGCCCGTAGTAAAGTGGTATTACGCGTCGTTCGCAATGACGAGGCAGGGGTCCGATTCCCCTCGGGTCCACCAACTAAAATTTATGCCAAAGTACCTGGTTGGTGATTTCGTGATGATAAACAACTTCGGAGGGCTTGATGAACGAGCCTAGAGCTTTCGGACTGCGATCAGCTACATTTTGTTTGTACTCGGCATATTTTTCCCGGTTAACCGGATGAAGAATTTTGCCGATAAAATCGCTTGCCTTGAAAAGCTTGATGGCATCGTTAATGTTGTCAGGCAAAACACGCACCCGGTCGCGTTTTTCTTTATCTTTCACAAGCGGCTTGCCTTCCAAGCCGGTTTTTAAAATTGTATAAAAAGCCAGATAGGGATTGGAGTCCGGAGCAATTGAACGGATTTCAAGACGCGTTGAACGTTCGTTGCCGATTGGAATACGAATCATGGAACCGCGATCAATCGGTGAAACTTTAATCTGATTCGGCGCTTCAAAATGCGGGTCAAGCCGGCGGTAAGCATTGACGCTCGAATTCAGGATGAGACAGGTTTCCGGAGCATGATTTAAAATTCGCCAAATAAAATCCCAGGCCATTTTTGACAAGCCGTCTTTCCCTCGCATTTCGTAAAAAATATTTTTCCCATTTTTGGAAAGAGAAAGATTCGTATGCATGCCGGAACCGTTAATCCCGACAAAAGGTTTGGGTAAAAAAGTCGCGGTCATCCCCAAATTGTTGGCCACCTGGCGGCAAATTAATTTGTAAAGCTGAACATTGTCGGCCGCCCGCACGATATCGGCATAGGAAAAATTCATTTCAAACTGCGAAGGCGCTACCTCCGGATGATCTTTTTCGTTTTTAAAACCCATGGCGCGCTGAGCTTCGGCCGCCCGGTCAATAAATTGGCGCAATCGATCCAAAGGCAGTGAATGATAGTAACCGCCGGTAGAGATAAATTGAAAAGAATTTGTTTCTTCATATTTTTGTTCAGAATTGATTCCGTCCACCAAAAACCCTTCTATCTCCGCCGAAACATAAGCAGTGAATCCGCTTTTTTTCTTTAACTCTTCCGCATAGAATTTTAGCTGGCCGCGAAAGTCGGAAATATACGGCTGGTGGTTTCGGTCCAACACATTCACAAACATTATAACTTTGCCGGGGCCGAAAACATCCGACGGTAAGAAACGAATACTGCTCCAATCAATCGTCAAGCGCAAATCGGATTCATGCTGCTGGCTGAAACCATGAATGGAAGAACCGTCAAAGGTCAAGTTGCCGGCCGAGCCCAGTAGGAACTTTTTGTCATAATCAAGCATATGAAAACGGCCTTCCAGATCCGTAAAACAGAGCGTCACCGCTTTAATTCTTTTTTCTTTTTGCAAATAGGCGCGATATTCTTTTTCCAACACCGCTTCACTCATCTTTTCTGCCCGCTCTCCCGCTTTTAAATTCATTGCCTCCAGCTCGTCATAAGGAATTTCTAAAAAACTCTTCAAGGGTTTATTGTCCATAGTTCTATAAGTCCCGACACCCTTTCAGGGTCGGGGTTAATCTAATAAATATTTAATATAAAAATATATTAAATTAAGTTAATTATACAACATTTAAATATAAATAGATATGTGGATAACGCTCATCGCCACGGTCGAATGGACAAAACAAAACCCCGCCTTGCGGCGAGGTTTTGCGGCACATACATTGTTTGTCTACGACTACGATAAATGTAAGTCAAAAAAGTCTCTTGCCTTTACACTCACGGATGGAGTATAGCATACTTGAAATAAAATTGCAAGTAGGACAGAAAAATCCCCTCTTGCAAGGGGATTTTTCATGTTTTTGTCTTGCATTTATAAGCCGAATTCTGTTTTCCGACCGAAGTCAGAGTGATAGCAATTTGTCTAGGCCTGCCATTACTGACAAGCTCAAGCGATTCTTCCAGCCCCACTTTCAACACTTAATTATCTTACTACTTAGTATAAAGCAAGTCATTTATCATTAACTTAACTTTATATTTAGTATTGAAAGTGGAGCTGGACACGATCTTGCACAGGGGTAAGTATTTAGCTCCGGCGCCCTTGCGGAGCCGGAGTCCCCCGACGTAACGTCGGGGGACCGTTTCAGCCGGACTTAACCGGGTCGTTTCTGTTCGCAACTATATATTGCTATATATGGGCATTACCCATTACCTTTCCCATCCCTCATATGCAATTAAGCATGTGAGGGACTCGCTGTGTTCGGACTTTCCTCCCCTCACATGCGATTAAGCATGTGAGGGGTAGCTATCCAATGCAGGACTAAAACCGATTGTAGCAAAAAACGAGGATAAAAAGCAACCTATTTCATTTATGATCTCCATTCCAGCCGAAAAGTTTCCCGATATATTCCGCATTTTCCCGTTTACGGGCAATTTTTATGGCGCCGTCCTTGGCAAGAATTTTCATCGGTGCGGCCAAAAGGCAATGGTGCGAAGCCAAGCCATCCTGATAGGCTCCCGTGTCGAGCACTGCCACGAATTGATTGGCATTCTCTTTGAGTTTCGGAATAAGAATATAATTTCCTCCGGCTGTATATTTGTCATCCGAGTCGCAAGTGCTTCCCGCCAACCAAACCCTTTTCAGCGGGCTGTGCATATTATTTACCGGGATAGTATGCCATTTTTGATGGACAGCCCAAGTGTCTTTCAGATCATTCATAAAAGATCCGTCCACGATATACCAAGATTTAGCGTTGGCCTTGGGTATCGGTTTTTCGGAAATCACTTTATAAATAGTCACCTGAGCGGGATCCACAATATACCAACCCCATTCCACCGCCAAGTTCGGATGCTTAATTTCAGCTTTATCCGATAAATTTTTCAATAATTTTATTATTTTGCTGGAAACAACTTTAGCCGTATAAAATTTCTTTTTTTCGTGAGAAATGCCAAACCCGCCGCCAATGTCCAGGGTATCGAGAGTCGGATGAGTTTTTTGCAATTCTACATAAATGCCAAAGGCGCGCTTTACTCCCTCCAAAATACTTTTTTGGGTCTTGATTTGCGAACCCAAATGATAGTGCAAAATTTTTAAATTCTTAATCTTGGATAAATCAAGGACATCTTTCTCCGGAAGCCCGAAACGGTCGAATTTTTTATCCCAATGAGTCTCGGCTTTGATATCCAGATCCACCCGAACACCGATATCGCCTTTATATTTTAAAATTCTTTCCATTTCTTCAAATCCTTCGGCGATTGGCACGATGCTCATCCCTTTTGCGCGCAATTCTTCTATCAAATCCATATACTGATCGGTTTTAGGGCCATTGCAAAGCACCCGGATTTTACTATGGAACTTCTCCCCTTCCCAAAGCTTTTTTACAATCCAGAGCTCATTGGCGGAGGTTACTTCCAAATTCGCCCCTTCGGAGAGAAGCGGGAGAATAAATTCTTTATTTTGATTTACCTTCATCGGGTAGTGGTAGAAAAACTTTCCCTTGTAACCGTGAATTTTAATATAAGCCTGAAAATAGCCGATCAGGTCTTTGAGCCGGTCTTCCAAAACAAAAGGGAAAACAACCTGAAGCGGCGTGCCGTATTTTTGCGCCAAGTCATTCAGGTTGTAAACATGTTGCCCTTCGATGGCGGTAAGTTCTCCGTCTTGGCTAATGCCGAAAAATTGGGTGTTGAAATCTTCCACCCCCAACTTCCAGAATTTTTTCCAATTTTTTCCTTGTTTTTTGGATCTCTTTTTTTTCTTCTTTCCCATCTAATTGATAAGTAGTATATCAGGCATCAGGAAAATGTAAAGACAAGAAGTCCCCTAAAAGGATATGTTTAGAGATCAAGTAGCACAGCTGCAATCCAAGGAAAAGCGACGGTGACATCGCTCTGGATAATCTGGTAGTAGCTTTCGGTGGAAAGTTTACCCCAGGTAATTTTTTCCTTGCCGCCGGCGCCGGAATATGAACCATAAGACATTGGAGAAGAACCAATTTCTACAAAACCTGCCCAATCTCTCACCTTTCCATGAAGTTTCAAATCATGTTTGAGCGAAGGCACAACGCAAATAGGAAAATCTGCGGCAATGCCTCCGCCCAATTGCAAGAAAGCAATCGGCGCAGTTTTGCTTTCTTTCATATACCAGTCATACATCAAATGGAAATATTCCAAACCATTTTTCATAACCTTGCCGTCCAACACAACATCGCCTTTTTTCTTCTGCGAACCGTCGTAGGTATAGCCGGCAAAAATATTGCCCATGGTGGAGTCCTCAAAACCGGGCACAATCACCGGAATGTTTTTTTCATAAGCCGCGTAAGCCCAGCAATCATCAGGATTGGCTTGCGGATCGGGCTTGATTAATTTTTCCTGAAACAATCGGCGGAAGTATTCATGCGGAAAAAAACGGAGACCGTTTTTTTCCGCTTCTTGCCACATTTTCAAAAGATGCGGTTCCATGATGCGCACGGATTCGTCTTCCGGCAAAAAGGTGTCGGTAATCCTGCGCAACCCGGCATCACGCAATTCAGCTTCTTGTTCCGGGGTCAGCTCGGTGTAGCGGGGAATGTTGGCATAATGGGAATGGGCCACATAACGATAATATGATTCTTCGTGGTTCGCGCCGGTCGCGGAAACCAAATGCACTTTGTTTTTTCTGATAAGTTCCGCGAGCATCACCCCGACTTGAAAAGAACTCAGGCCGCCGGCCAAGGTGATTATTAATTTCCCGCCATTGTCCAAATGATTCTTGAGCCACAAAGCCGCCTGCATGGTAGAACCGCCATTGCAATGCATCAGAGTCCTTTCCGCAAATTTGCCAACCGGCCTGGAACTTTTCTTGACATTTGCGCTCAAAGTGCCGATGGCCTTTGTATCATCCAATATAATGAGTTTCTTCAACCCCGGTGATAATTTATTTAATGTGCTTGTTTTCATGTGGTTTTTAATTAAGTTGATATTATATCACATTTTTCTGATTTTAAATATCTCTCCAAAAATTCTTTCTTGTATTCATAGAATGTATCATCAATAATACTCTGCCTTATTTTTTTTACCAGATTGACTATAAAATATAAATTGTGGATTGAAGCCAGAGTTCCCGCCAGCATTTCTTTGCCGTGAAAAAGATGCGCGATATAGGCCCTAGTGTAATTTTGGCACGAATAACATCCGCAATCATTTTCGACCGGAGAAAAATCATTTCTGTATTGTTTATTCATTATTATTATTTTCCCCTGCTTGGTATATAAAGTCCTATTTCGCCCAAGCCGAGTGGGAGCGACGCAATCAAAAAGGTCCACTCCGTTTTCAATTCCCATAAATAAATCTTCCGGCTCTCCTATCCCGAGCAAATGCCGAGGTTTTTCTTCCGGCAAAATTTCATTCACCCATTTGACCGCGCTACTCATATCTTCTTTGGCAAAACTTCCCCCAATACCAAAACCGTCAAAATATTTCCCGTCCACATTCGTTTCGGAAATTATTTTTGCAGATTGTTTGCGCAAAGATTCTTCGCATCCGCCTTGGACGATGCCGAAGAGCGCAGGTGCTAAATTATTCCCCTCTTGAGGGGTGGCTCGCTTGCGAGACGGGGTGGATGAATTTTCCACCTCCCCCTT
>JBBUAS010000013.1:0-5780 GCA_038058555.1 Patescibacteria group bacterium
TTCTGAAGACTTTTGATGTCATATTTCTTTTTATTCTACCCTCGTATTATATCAAGAAAGAGCCTGGTTGGAGAAGGAAAAAGTGGGGATAACTTACTTCGCGAGATTATTCTAATTAATTATTGTTTTTAAACTTTCTAACCGCCACCCAAATTAAAATCGCCAGAGCAATCGCCAAAATAATCACTTTGATTAAATCATCGGCTGAAGTCCAATATCGCATAGAAGCGATAATAAAAGAAAGCACTCCCGCCAAAGAAAGCGCCATTCCAATTACCAAATTCTTTTTCAGGAAAGTTCCGGCCGCCACGCATAGAGCGCCCAGAATAACCAGAGTGATAAATACATTTCGATCGTAAACTTTTTGCGCGGAATCATAATCGGCCCGGCAAGTAAACTGCTGGTCGCAATACCCTTTCGGCGCCATTTTTTCGGCCGGTATCGGCTGGCCGTAATAATTTTCATTCCACTGACCGCCCAAAGCGACACATTGCTCTTTGGTCCTTGCATTTTCCACTACCTGCGAAGTATTCGGACAAAAAATTTCGTAAGTCGGCTGTTTATAAGCCAGAGACAACGCATAATTAAAAAACAAGTTAAGCACAATGATAATACCGATAATAAGAGACCACTTCAAAACTTTTGATTGTGTTTCCATATGAAAGAGTATATCATATTTGGATTAGGCAATAAACAGGCAAAAAGATGAAAAAAAAGATGGAGGATTTTTCAAAAAAACTAACCCGATGGATTGGCTCGCCCCAGTCCATTTTAGCGCATACTGTTTTTTTTGTGGGAATGCTTTGTTTGCGATTTTGGGGCATTTCGTCTTCCGATGTCCTGCTTATTCTGACTACCGTGGTATCGCTTGAAGCTATTTATCTTTCTATTTTTATTCAAATGACTGTCAATCGGCATGCGAAAGAACTGGAAGAAGTCTCGGAAGACATCGAAGAGATTCAGGAAGATGTAGAGGAAATTCAGGAAAATGTGGACGAAATTCAGGAAGACGTGGAAGAGATTCAGGAAGTAAAAAAGATTTAAAACTTAGTGCTGATTTTGAAAATAAACTTTTTTTCGTTAGAAATTCAAAAACTCTTTCTCGACATATCTTTAATAAAGCAATCTATCTAGTAAAGCTTTACTAGCGAACTGCTCGTCGCTCTGAAATCTTTCATTATTTCTTCCAAAGCATAACCCAAAGATAGTGAAGAAGAGTCGGTAGCATAAGAAGTTAAAATTACAAAAAGCGGCTTAATGCTTAGAACTTTCCGCACTTGCGCCAGAAGCTTTGGCAGCAACTTTTGAGCTCCAAAATTTACCATCAACTTTTCCCCATTTTTGTGCAACATTTGTGCAACATCCGATGTTGCACACTTATCACGATAAACACCCTGAAAATAAGAAACAATCGGGTGGAACAAACATACCGCAGAAATAACTATTAAGCTCGTCTTTGGAGAATCTGTAAAATAAAAAACCAACAAGCCAAATACCCGAAAAAATTGCCGAAGGCTCTGGGGGTCGTTATAAAAAACAATGAAAATATCGGAATAAAGGAATAATTGATTCTGGAGGTCATTTCTTGAAAAAGAGTTGACCAGTCGAATTTATTTTCATAGAAATATTTTCTGACATTTATTTCGTACTCAAAAGACGGCAAAAACTTGAGCAAAAATAATGGAAAAATATAAGAAAAAAAGAAAAGATAAATTCGTCTTAATATCATAAATTAAATTAAAATTAAATTAAAAACTCTACAACATCTCCATCTTTAACTATATACTCTTTGCCTTCGGTGCGGACCCAACCTTTTTCGCGCGCTTTTGCGAAGGAACCGGCTTCAACGAGTTTTTCATAAGCTACCACTTCCGCCCGAATAAATTTATCCCGAAAATCGGTATGGATTGATTTTCCGGCAAATGGCGCCGTTGCTCCCCGGGTCGTCGTCCAGGCTCGCGACTCATCCTCTCCAGTGGTGAAAAAAGTAATCAGATTTAGCAGGTCATAGCTAGCCTTAATCAAATTATCGAGCCCCGTGCCGAAAATTGGGTCAACAATCAGGTAGGGCCCGGGGATTTTTGATAAAAAATCCCCGGGCCCTCCATCAATCTCCCCCTGCGAAGGGGGAGTGCCCTTTAGGGCGAGGGGGTAAATTTCCGAAGTATTTAAAACATAAAGCGTCGGCTTTTTAATCCCCGCTTGTTCCAATTCAAAATTTATTACTTCAATATCAAAAAGCGGGTCTATTTTGTCGTGCACGTGAATCATCGCTTTGTCCTCAAAAATTCGCACCACTTCAATAATCGCATCCACTTCCCGGATATGCGAAAGAAATTTATTGCCAAGTCCGGCTCCCTCGCTCGCGCCCTTGACCAAGCCGGCAATGTCGACAAATTCCACTACTGCCGGAATAGTTTTTTTTGATTTGGAAATTTCCGAGAGTTTGATAAGTCGTAGATCCGGCACCGGCACAATTCCGACTGACGGATCAATGGTGCAAAACGGGTAATTCTCCGCCGGCACACTTTTCTTCGTAAGCGCATTAAATAAAGTGCTCTTCCCTACATTTGGTAAACCCACGATTCCGATTTTCATAAAGTTATTTTTCCACGCCTGTTCCGAGCAAGGACTACCCTTGCTCAAACCTTAATTTTCAAAATTAATGTTAAAACTATACATTCCCATTCCACAGATGCCTTGAAGCGGTTCTCCCGCTTTGGGCATTCCAATATCTATTTCTGTTTCTCCGTTCTGTTGCAAAATTTTTTGAAACCCTATGGAGCGAATGACCAAAGCCGCCGAGCAATCATAGGTGCCGCTGGTTTTCATGATAAGCTTTGTCGGAATTCCGGCTTTAGCCATGGAAACATTTGGGAAATATCCGCCCTTGGCGTCAATGGTGATATATTGAACGCCATTTTTTATCTCGACATTTTGCGCCGAAATAGGATTAGTATTTGACTTGCCAAAAAAAATAATGCCAAGGGCAACCATCAGACCGAAAGTAATAATTATTGAAACTGTTTTGTTCATGGCTGATTTTAAATGTTAAATAACGGATTGATAATTCCAAGTCCGGCCAGTCCGGCTAAAAATGCGAATAAGCCAAACCCCACGACAACCACTCCGACAGATTTGAAAAATAACGGCGCATATTTTGAGCGCGCGAAAGAAATTGAACCAAAGGACAGAAGCGCCAGCATCGGCAATGTCCCCAAGGCAAAAGCAAACATAATGAAAAATCCGGACATAAGCGAGCCGCTTCCAAGCGCCGCCACTTGCATTGACTGGGTGAAACCGCAAGGCAAGAAAAATGTGCCTACCCCTACGATAATCGGCGCCCAGGTCGCATGTTCCGCTTTTCTAAAAAAAGAAAATAGATGAGAGGGCATTGTGAAGGCGCTTTTTTTGAATATTCCAAGAAGATTCAACCCCAGCAGAATCATCGCTGTTGCGGCAAGCAATCCCAAAATGGCGGAAAACAAGAAATTTATTCCGAGAGTTTGCCCGATCAATCCAAGCGCCCCGCCCAATAAACCAAAACCGATTAATCTTCCGAGATGAAATGAAATAAAAAGTTTTCCGGTTGATCGATTATTATTGTCGTCGTCCTGTTCGATTTTTGCCGAAAGCGATAAAACCAACCCCCCGACAATCGCCAAACAACTGGAAACGGAAGCGATAAGCCCGATAAAGAAACTGGTCATTGGCGTTGCGGCGCCTCCGATGCCAAGATTAAGAATGCCTGACTTTTGCAAAAGAAAAAAAAGAATCAGAAAAGCGAGCCCGATAGGTATGGCTTTCCAGATGACTTCATTATCGTTATTTTTATCAAGGGTTCCCCCCAATAAATTTTCTGAAAGCGCATAACCATGAGGCTTTATTTTTTCTGTAAGTATTTGAATTAACTCTTCCGCATTTTGTTCGTTCTTAGTTTCTATTTCGACAATTTCTTTTTTTAAATCAACCCGCGCACTTTTAACAAAATCTTGTTCTTTTAAAATATCTTCAATCAGGATTTTGCATGACGCGCAATGGGTTCCGGAAACATGAAAACTGTATTTTTTTAACATCGGACATACAGTTTATCAGAAAAATTCAGGCCCCGCAACTTCCGCCTCTTTTAATTTTTTAAGCTACTTAGTGTTATTGATAATGTTTTGAATAATTTGATCAATTTCTTTTGGTCTCTCGCCTAAAACTGCTTGCGGAAAGAATTGCGATAGAATAATCGGTCGCATGCCTGAAATAAAGGTTTGCCCGTCCTTAGTATATACGTTTATTTTGCAGGGCAGGCAAAGTCCAATCTTGATATCGACGTTTAAAAACTCATTGGCAAATTTCGCGTTGCAGAATTCAACTATCTTGAACGGCTCTCTCTTAAAGCCCTTTTTGTCTAAGGTTTTTTGCACATCGTGAATATACAAAACTCGCATGCCAGCTCGGGAAATCTCTTCTTCCACATCTCGAACCGCTTCAGCAAAAGATTTCGTTGTATTTATTGTGTAATCGAATTCCATATTTTTTTATTTATTTGATAATGCGTATAAGTCGACCTAATTTATACATTATACTCTTAAACTGGAACCCCTGTGTCGACTCCACATCCACCTGCGCTTTGAGAACTAGCCGGTTTTATTACTTGTGATGCAATTTTTGCATAACCTTGCGCACTGGAATAATTAGCCCCAAGCATTTCTTGTGAGTTTGCATCTTTCCATTCGACTCCTCTCTCTTTAATATAGGTTGCTATTGTAAGGTAAGTATCGGGGAACCAATAAGAATTAACCACTAAAGCTATTCTCCACATATCTTTTTCACTCGCACCCTGTGAAGCCATTAATTCCAAAAGCCCAAGCATCGCCATACCATGATTGCAATCTGGAAAATGAACTGAGTTGCCACAACATGGTCTGTATATTCCACGCGATATTTTATCCACAAGGGCTTGCTGTTCTAATGTTAGTGTAATGAATGCGTGCTTGCTATAGTGATCCATTGGTTCACCTTTTGCGATTGTCCAACCGCCAGTTGAAGCAAAGTTTCCAGCGCCGCCATATTTAGGATCTACCATCTCGCCCGTATCTAAGATAGGATTTTTGTTTGCCAAGCCAAGCGCCCAAAATAAATTAAGATAGTATCCTGAATTTTCTCTAGTGATTTTAATCCGACCGTTGTTGTTTCCAAGTAGTAAGTTTTTATATTCGTCAGTGAAAGCCCCTCTCTGCTCATAAATAGCTTTAAATCTATCAGCATCAATAGTACCGCTATTTACAAGTTGTACGCCAAGATTACCCCATGATGCAGGCAAAACCACTCCCTCAGACGGTAAAACAGCTTCTTCAAGCGCAGAAATTTGTGTTTGCGCTTTTTGCAAAGGTGTTTCTTTTGAAGGATTTCTTAAACCATAAAACACAGCGCTAGAAAACATAATCCCGACAATAACAATAGCTATCGGCGTCGCATACGGGCTATTTTTTTTCATTATTTTATCTTCTAGATTTTCTTTTTCCATAATTTTGATTTAATTGGTAATTTTTAACAGCAATCTTTAAGTTTATTTTGTAATGCTTTATTTGTGTTTCGGGACTTTGAGAATATCTTCCATTTTTCCTCAAGTTTATTCACAATGCCGATAACCGATCCACCCATTAATATTGCGATCACCATTTGATATTTCTCCACGGATAAGAAGCCAAGACCCATGCCGAAAAGCATCCAGAGCCAGGTGAGAGATACTCCGGCGCAAATCGGACATATTTGGAAAGGTAATTTTT
>JBBUAS010000014.1:0-3783 GCA_038058555.1 Patescibacteria group bacterium
ATGATCGGCGTCAGTGTCGCTTGCGCGAAAGTGGCGGCAAAAATAAGTGGTGTCGAAACATATCAATATTTGCAGACGTTAGCAGAGATAAAACCTTCGCGCAAAGTGCCGTATCTTTTCATGAATATGCTGGAAGGAGGCAAACATGTTCATAATGGTTTCAGTTTGGCTTTTCAAGAATATCACATAGTGCCAGACACTGAAAATATTGAAGAGGCTGTGCAAATTGGAATAACAATAAACAATATATTGAAAGAGATAATGCTAGAATCGGATAACGGCATTATCGACCCTGGCGACGAAGGAACCTGGGCCCCTAGAACAAGTGATGTGAAAGCGCCTCTTGAATATTTGAATAAAGCAATAAAGAAAAATAATTCACAAACAAAAATACGTTTAGCTCTTGATACTGCCGCCTCATCTTTCTATAGCGACGAGGAATATGAGGTTAATAAGAAAAAAATTTCTAAGGAAGATTTATTAAATACCTACAATTCACTGGTTGGCGAGTTTGATCTATTTGCGATAGAGGATCCATTTTACGAAGAAGATTTCGAAAGTTTTATGGAACTAAAAAAACAAAATAAAAAATTATTGGTAGTGGGAGATGATCTGACTGTTTCAAATCAAATGCTCCTCAAGGAGGCGATAGGCAAAGACAGCATAAACGCAATAATTATCAAGCCGAACCAGATTGGCACATTAACCGAGACTTTGGAGACTATGAAACTAGCCCGCGAGAATGACATTGAACTTATTGTAGCCAATCGAAGCGGGGAAACAGACGATGATTTTATCGCCGATCTGGCTTATGCTTTTGGCTGTTTTGGATTAAAAGCCGGTTCTCCCATTAAACCAGAAAGAATGGCAAAATATAAGAGGTTAATGGAAATTATTAATAAAAACAGAAAAAAATATGAGTAATTTTGTAAAATGGTATAGCGAAGTGGGAATTGCTGATGTTCCATCAGTCGGGGGGAAAAATGCAGCACTCGGAGAAATGTATTCCAACCTTGTCCCGCTCGGGGTAAATATTCCGGACGGTTTTGCTCTGACGGCGGATGCTTATCGCCATTTTTTTAAAAAAACAGGTCTGGACGAAAAAATAAAAGAAATTCTTTCCGATCTTGATACAAAAAATATTCGAAATCTTCAAATTCGCGGGAAAAAAGTTCGAGAGGAGATTTTGAAAGCTATTTTACCGCAGAATCTTCAAGATGTGATTACAAAGTCTTACGAAGAATTAGGAGAAAAATATGGAAAAAATAGCGATGTTGCCGTCCGTTCCTCGGCCACGGCCGAAGATTTGCCGGGTGCTTCCTTTGCCGGACAACAGGAGACTTATTTAAATATCCACGGTATTGAAAACGTGCTTGTCGCGACCAAGAAATGTATCGCTTCACTTTTTACCGATCGGGCTATTTCTTATCGGGCGGACAAAGGATTCTCGCATTTTGACGCGGCTCTTTCGGTGGGCGTCCAGCGGATGGTGCGTTCGGATCTTTCCTCTTCGGGAGTGGCTTTTACCATCGATACGGAAACCGGTTTCGAAAAAGTTATTTTAATAAATGGGATCTATGGTTTGGGTGAATTTATCGTGCAAGGCAAAGTTATTCCCGATGAATTTATTATTTTTAAGCCGAGTTTGGAAAATAATAATAAAAATCCTATTATCGGTAGAAATATCGGCAAAAAAAATATTAAACTTACTTATGCCCAAGACGGAACAAAAGAAGAAAAAGTTTCTTTGTCGGACCAGCAAAAATTTTGTATTACCAATGAAGAAGCAGTGAAGTTAGCCAAGTGGTGTTCGCAAATAGAAAAATATTTTTCAACTAAGCATAATCGTTATCAGCCCATGGATATTGAATGGGCTAAAGACGGAAAAACAGGAGAACTTTTTATTGTGCAAGCAAGACCGGAAACAGTCCGCTCCGGAGAAGACAAAAATGTCCTGAAAGAATATCAATTAGAAAAAGCCGGCAAAGTTTTAGTAAAGGGGATAGCGGTTGGTTCAAAGATTGGCAGCGGCAAGGTTCGTGTTTTACGCAGTGCGAAAAACATAAATGATTTTAAAAAAGGAGAGGTCCTGGTTACGGAGATTACCGATCCGGATTGGGAGCCGATTATGAAAATTGCGAGCGCTATTGTAACGGACAAGGGCGGGCGCACTTCCCACGCGGCTATTGTCTCGCGGGAGCTCGGTATTCCCTGCATAGTTGGTGCTGGCACTAGCACCAAGGTGTTAAAAAACAGACAAGGAGTGACAGTGGATTCTTCGGGAGGACAAGTCGGCAATGTCTATGAGGGAATTATTCCATTTAAAATAATAGAACACCATTTAGATAAAATACCCAAAATTGAAACGAAAATTATGGTTAACATCGGCTCTCCCGACGAAGCATTTAAAAATTACAATCTTCCCGTAGAAGGAGTTGGCTTGGGGCGTTTGGAATTTATTATTGCTTCTCATATTCGTATTCATCCGAATGCCTTGATTGATTATCAGAAACTTTCCGCCAGAGGCGGATCCGCCTCTGGCGGAAAAGATAAAGCTTATGTAAATAAATTACTTAAAGAGATTGATATTTTGACGCCTCTTTATAAGGATAAAGCGCAGTTTTATGTGGATGAACTTGCCCTGGGAATTGCCAAAATTGCCGCCACTTTTTATCCGCATGAGGTTATTATCCGCCTTTCCGATTTTAAAACGAATGAATACCGCACCCTTCTCGGCGGCGAATTGTATGAACCACAGGAAGAAAATCCAATGCTGGGCTGGCGTGGCGCTTCTCGATATTACGATCCAAAATTTAAAGAAGCTTTTAGTCTTGAATGCAAAGCGATGAAAATTGTGCGGGAAGAGATGGGTTTGACCAATATGGTTCCGATGGTTCCATTTTGCCGGACACCCGAAGAAGGAAAAAAAGTAATAGAAGTAATGAAAGAATACGGTTTGGATCGTACCCAAGATGAAAAATTAAAAATTTATGTAATGTGCGAGATTCCCTCCAATATTCTGCTGGCAGATGAATTTCTGGAAATTTTTGACGGGATGTCTATCGGTTCCAATGATTTAACTCAACTCACTTTAGGTCTTGATCGGGATTCGGGCATTGTCACTCATATTGCGAATGAGAATAATCCTTCGGTCAAGAAATTAGTTGCCGAAATTATCCACAAATGCAAAGAGAAAAAAAAATATATCGGCATTTGCGGCCAAGCCCCGTCGGACTATCCGGATTTTGCCAAGTTCCTTATCGAAGAGGGAATAGAAAGCATGTCGCTCAACCCTGATACGGTCATCAAGATTATCATGGCATTGAGCGAGAAGAAATAACTTGTGCGGGATGGGGTAATCGAAACCCCGTCTAATCCTTGGGAAGGACTCATTTTACTCCGACCTTGTGTCGGAGTCCGACTGTGGTCGGACCACTAAGTTCCATTCTGGTGCGAGTAGCGGGAATCGAACCCGCGTCTTTTGCTTGGGAAGCAAACATATTACCACTATATTATACTCGCAAAATTAATGATTCCACGGGAATATTTTATCTTTTATTACTTTTTCCAATATATCTTTTCTTTTATATTTTTTCAACCTATATTCATTAGACTTAGCTTCAGTTAAAGTATTACATTCAATAAAAATTTTAACTACCCACGGTCTTATATTTTTTGTAGATGTAACTTTACCGATATTATGTTCATAAATACGTCTATTTATATCATCAGTACTACCAATATAATATCTACTATTTTTTTGACTTTCTAGAATATAAACGC
>JBBUAS010000015.1:0-20026 GCA_038058555.1 Patescibacteria group bacterium
CCCTTGCGCTCCAATACCCGGCACGAGAAATGTCATGTCGCCGGCAATTTCCCTTACCTTTTTCATTTCTTCCGGATAAGTTGCGCCCACCACAAGCATGCAATTTTTATTTTTATTCCAGTCGTAATAAACTTTCTCCGCCACCACTTGCCATAGTGGCACTTGTCGACCTGCCAGGTTGACAAGTTGGTTCTGAAATTCGCCTGCCCCCGGATTTGAAGTCCGGCAAAGAATAATAGAAACTTTATCTTTTCTTTCCAAAAACGGAAGCAAGGCTTCCTCCCCCAGATATGGGTGAAGAGTTATCGCGTCAAAACCAAGCCAGTCAAAAATAGCCGAAACATAGCCATTGTTCGTATTTCCTATATCCGCTCTTTTTGCATCGCAAATGGTGAAAATTTCCGGATATTTATTTTGCAGATATTCTATCGTCATTTTCAGCTCTTTCATTCCCTTGTCTCCGCGCGCCTCGTAAAAAGCGCTGTTCGGTTTATAAGCCGCAGCGTATTCATGAGTTTCATCTATAATCCATTTATTGAATTCAAACTGCGGAAATTCCATTTCCGCAAATTTTCCGGGGATTTTCGTAATATCCGAATCAAGCCCGACACAAAGCAGTGAATTTATCTTTCTGGCTCTTTGATTGTATTTATCTATTATCATAATTATTTGTTGTTATCACTTTTGTCCGGCCGTCAAGTTTGATAACATTATTTATTTTCTAAAAATTTCTTTCCATGCCCAACGGTAATATTTATCGGAATCCCTTCTTTGCAAAGCGGGCAATCTTTTTCTTCATACGACGGAACTTTGAAAACGCCAAGCGAAGAAAATGGTGCGCCGATGCTTTTGGAATTTACTAATTTTGGGTCCCGGTTCACCATAACACAAGCAGCGACGACTTTACCTTCCGCTTTCCTTACGCTTTCGATTACCTTTTTCACAGAACCGCCGGTAGTGGTAAGATCTTCAACTACCAGAATACGCCTACCTTTTACGAGCGTATCGTACCCTCGTTTTAATATCTGGTCATCTTCGGGAGTTTTTTCTGTAAAGATACTTAAAATTTCTTTTTTATTAATTTTACCCAAATGGTAAGCTGTCCATTGAGAAAATGGGATGCCCGCGACAGCCGGGGCGGCGACAATCTCTATATTTTTATATTTGAATTTTTCGGCAAATAATTTTCCGACTTTTGAGGCATATTCCGGATGACAAGTAATGGCATCCTTATTAATATAAGCCGGCATATGCCGGCCGGAAGTGCCGACAAAATGGCTGTCTGTGATAATCGCTCCGACACTTTTTAGGATATCGATAATATCTTTCATTGTGTTTATCTTAACCTATTTTTAACATCTCTCGCAAGATAAGGGTTCCACATCGCTCCGGTCGCGGACATTACGATATCCGCCCCAGCCTCGCGGTATTCAAAAAAGTCATCGGCTGTAGTCACTCCACCGACGCCGATAATTTGGAAAGAGTAGTCAAATTTCTCGCGTAATTTTTTTAATTTTCTGACCATCTCAAGTCCCGCCCATTTGATAGCATGACCGCACAGACCACTTATCAATCTACCCTCTCCAGGCAAAGTTTGTTTGCCATTCTCATCTAAAACGACAGCTGGCATGGTATTGATTGAGGAGATAGCCTGCACTAAATTACCAATTTCTTCTACCAAAATTTTTAGATCCACTTCATTGGAAAAATACGCGATCTTCGCAATCAGGGGTGTGTTTCCAATTTCTTTTTTAATTTCTTCATAAACTCTTTTGGTTATATCTAAATTAAAACAAACCAATCCTTCGTTGCCGATATTTGGACAAGATAAATTTACTTCTAGTATTTTCGCTCCCGTTTGCATTGCTTGCCGAGCAGCCAAGGCGTAGTCAGCTATAAATTCCTCTTCTGTTTGATTTTTTTTGACTGTTCCCATGAAACTTAAAACCACAATTTGTCCAAGACCAGCATGCGATACAGCCTTTTTTACATCCGCTTGCCAAATTTCTGGAGCTCTCGATGGAACACCAAACGAGTTCGTGATAAGTTCCGGTATTCCTTTATTGTTTTTATCCACTACGACTCCTTGTTTCATTTTTAGAAGCGTCAAATCGCCTTCTATTTTAATCGGCAAAACATTCGGCCATGGATGGCATGGAAAAACAGCCGAGCGGACGGTTTTGTAAACGCAAATATCGAAACCTTTCTCAAACGCTCCTTCGCAAAAATTCGCATTTAAAAGCGGTCCGGCTGGAATTCCAAAAGGCGAATTTACTTTAAACCCCAGAAAATCATACTTTGGCTCTACGGAGGTGTTGCCTCTGTAATCTGTTCCCCCAGCGCCCTTAGGGTCGCCGGAGCCTTGTGCGAAGGCGCCAAAAGGGCCTTGTTCAAAGTTCTCTTCGTAAGTTTTTTCCGGGTCATAGAAAGGAATGAGGGGCATATAGGTAATCATAACAAAAAACTACTCATTTGAATAGTTTTTTACTTCCTCGCAGCGATAATGGTTTCGGCTACGTTGTTTGGAACGATGTCGTAGCGGAAGAATTCCATGGTGAAAGAAGCGCGGCCTTCGGTCATCGAACGCAAGCCGGTCATATAGCCGAACATTTCGGAAAGCGGGACGATGGCTTTGATTACTTTATTCATTCCACGGTCTTCCATTCCTTCAATCAGTCCGCGCTTGGAAGAAAGGTTGCCGGTGACGTCTCCCATAAATTTGTCCGGTGTTACAACTTCCACTTTCATCATCGGTTCCAGAACTACCGGGTTAGCACGCCGGCAAGCATCTTGAATCGCCATTGAGGCGGCAATTTTGAAAGCCATTTCGTTGGAGTCCACTTCGTGATAACTTCCGTCCCAAAGATCCACCGAAACATTCACGATTTTAAATCCGGCCAAAACTCCGCGATCCAGTCCTTCTTTGAATCCTTTTTCACAAGGCGCGATATATTCCTGCGGGATTACGCCTCCTTTGATGCTATTTATAAATTCAAAACCGGGAGAGCGCTTGGTATTTTTTGGCAAATCTTCCAATTCTTCTTTTGTAAGCATTTCCATCGGCTTCACTTTTATTTTCACATGCCCGTAATTTCCGCGTCCGCCGGACTGCTTAATGTATTTCCCTTCCGCCTCGGATTCTCCGGTAATAGTTTCTCGGTAAGCTACTTGCGGTTTGCCGACATTCGCTTCTACAGTAAATTCGCGCTTCATCCGATCCACTATAATTTCCAAATGCAATTCTCCCATTCCGGCAATAATCGTCTCGCCTGTTTCCTGATCGCTTGAAACTTTAAAAGTCGGATCTTCCTGCGCCAGACGATTGAGGGCCATTCCCATTTTTTCTTGATCGGCTTTGGTTTTAGGTTCGATTCTAAGAGATATCACTGGTTCCGGAAAAACAATGCGGTTTAATTCAATCGGATTATTTTCATCACAAATGGTGTCGGAAGTAATGGTGTCTTTCAGCCCCACCGCTGCGGCTATTTCTCCGGCAAAAACTTGTTTTACTTCTTCGCGATCGTTGGCATGCATCCGGAGAATTCGGCCAATGCGTTCTTTGTTGCGGGTGCGCGGATTGTAAACATAACTCCCGGCCGTTAGGCTCCCGGAATAAACACGAAAAAAAATAATCTGTCCGACAAAAGGATCAGTCGCCACCTTGAAAGCAAGCGCCGCAAACGGCTCCGCATCGGAAGCATGGCGAAGCATAGGTTCTTCAGTATCCGGATTAATCCCCGGAATTGGCGGAATATCCGTCGGGGCCGGTAAGTAATCCACGACGGCGTCCAGCACAAGCTGAACACCTTTATTTTTTAAAGCCGAACCGGCAAAGACCGGAAAAATTTCATTCGCAATGACCGCCTTACGGAGAGTTTTCTTTAATATCTCCATGCTTGGAATCATTCCTTCCAGATATTCAGTCATCATTACTTCATCCGTCTCCACTATTTTCTCAATCAATTCGCCGTGATACTTTTCTGCCTCAGCTTTAAGATTTTCAGGAATTTCTTTTTCAATAACAAGGTTACCCATTTCTCCTTCAAAGTAATAAGCTTTCATTCGAAGCAAATCCACGACACCTTCGTGTTTTTCTTCAAGCCCAATAGGGATTTGCATCCGGACGGCTTTTTTACTAAGTCGGTCTAAAATAGTCGCATATGAATGTTCGAAAGAAGCGCCTGTTCTATCGAGTTTATTAATAAAACAAACACGAGGAACTTTCGCTTCGTCTGCATAGCGCCAGTTTGTTTCGGACTGAGGTTCTACTCCGGCTACCCCGTCAAAGACGACGACGGCGCCATCGAGCACCCGAAGAGATCTTTTCACTTCTACTGTGAAATCAATATGTCCGGGAGTGTCAATAATATTAAAACGGTGTTTCAACGGATGTTGAGCACCCGCCTTCGCCCCCGCTACGCCAAGGCTATGCCGGGCGAGCAAGGCTTCGGCGGGCACGTAAGTCGGCGTCCAAAAACAAGTGACCGCCGCCGAAGTAATGGTAATCCCGCGCTCGCGTTCTTGTTCCATCCAGTCGGTGGTCGTGTCGCCATCATGCACTTCTCCTATTTTGTGCGAGACTCCGGTATAAAAAAGCACCCGCTCGGTCGTGGTCGTTTTGCCCGCATCAATGTGCGCAATAATTCCAATATTTCTCACCTTCTCCAATGGGTAATCCCGTTCCATAGTTGATTTTCTTGAGCATAGCGATTAGAAAATCACTACCCTGTTAAATAATTTTTGCCGAGACAAAAATTGCCCGAAGGGCATTTAACAGGGTTATGAAAATATAGTCGCTAAAGCTCCTTATTTTCTATAAAAAAAGCGCCAAATGCGCTAGAAACAATATATAACATAAAGCTACTTTTTGCAAATGAAAATCTCTGTTACTAATCAGATTCTAGGGTGGGTTTTCTGAAAGTACAAAAAGATAATCTTTCCCCACTTCTTTTTCCATAACTATAATAGCTAGCAGTCTCCCAAAAAACTCTGATTGCCTTTTTTTCTGATGTATCGTGTACGACTTCTCTAACTCTAACCAGCTTTCCATGTTCTTGTTTTTCTACAAGTTCCCTTCCCCCCAGAGAGTCAATTTTATCTTGTAAATCCGCAAAGACTTTTTCTGGGGCATCTATTCTTGGTTCTTCATAAAGACTCTTCCTAATACCAGTTTGTTCATGAAGCTCCCATGCTTTAATCATGTGCTCCTCAATTCTTTGTCTAATTTGTGCTATCCTTGTTTCTTTTGGTTTCCCAAAAACTTGTTCCTCTAAAACTTTGTCAGCATCCCTTAGTTTTCGGTATTCTTCAAGCAAATCACTTTGCTGAAGCATGATATCAATTGCTGCTTTTTCTTTTCCATGACCAAACCCTTTAAGCTGGCCACGTCTTTCTCGTAATTGTTCTACCGTAGGTACTCCCTTATGTCCATTTAGCAATTCATAAGTATCCCAGTGTTTACCGGAATCCAAACCCTGCATCGCCGTTTCTAAAAATTTTTCAATTTTTTGTCGCAATGCTCCAAGTTTTTGTTCTGTTGCGTCGCGCTCTCTGATGGTCTCTCGAAGTTCCAGGGCTGAATTTTTAACTTCCTCAGCTATTACGCTGTTTTCTGTAGTCAAACTTTCAATTCCTTGACTCATTATTTCTCCTTTTTTTTCACCATCTCTCATGGTCAACGCTATTGCATGAATATGGTCAAAAATATCAGGTTGAGAGCCGAAGAAATTAATTCTGGCCTCCATCACGGCTATTTGACTTTGTAGAGCCGTCGCAGTAGTTTCTATTTCCTTCAATTTGGGTTCATCTTCTTCGCGAAATTCTCCTGCCGCTTTTGTGCTAGTAAAATAATCTATGGCATCTTGAGTAATCTGTAATGATTCGATTAGCCCCGGAAGCTGAGCTCTCATTGCATCATGCTCTCCGACTTGCCTCTCAATGTCTGCTTGTTTTGCCAGTTGAGCTGCAGCCACTCTCTTTTTCAGGTCCTCAACTTGGGCCGTTATCCCTGCAATTGTAAGATCAGGAGGAGTTTCTCCTTGTGTTTCAGTTCCTGATTTTTTTAAAAAATCATCTGGTTGCGGTCTTCCTGTTGCCATACATTTTTTACTCTTTTACTATAGTTAATTTTATAAAATCAACTTAATAATACCCAAAGTGTACCCTTTCACGGTAAAGTGTCAAGCCTAAAAAAGGAAACCTATCCCAGCTCAAATTTTGCAAAATAAAAAAACAAAAATCTGCTTCGCTCATAAGGTATGGCCTATTCGGCCCCGCAAATTTTGTTTTCAAAACAGACTTACATCTTTATGTAAATTAAGAGAGTAAACTATCGGCAATATTTAAGCGGGATGATGAAAACATAGTCACTACGCTCCTTGTTTTCTATCACCACGCGAAATGCGCAAAGGCCTTGTTGGCTTCTGCCATTTTGTGAGTATCTTCTTTCTTTTTAATAGCCGCACCTTCGTTCTTGGAAGCGGCAATAAGTTCATCGGCAAGTTTCAAGTGCATTGGTCTGCCTTTGCCCCCGCGAGCCGCATCGCGAATCCAGCGCATGGCGAGCGCAATTCGACGTTCCGGACGAACTTCAATCGGTACCTGGTAGTTCGCGCCACCAATACGCTTGGAGCGCACTTCGGTCATCGGGCTGGCATTTTTCAGAGCCAAATCAAAAACTTCAAGCGGATTCGGGTTACCCGTTTTTTCTTTAATAATATCAAAGGCTTTATACGTCACCTTTCGGGCAGTTTCTTTTTTGCCGGACCACATAATATAGTTAATAAACTTCTCTAACTTTTGAGAATTATAAACAAAGTCTGGTCCAACGATATTTCTGTTTTTTATTTTGCGTCTCATTTTTTTTGTATTTTCCTCCCCTCCTTATTGAGGAGGGGTTAGGGGTGGTGATTATTTCTTCACTTCTTTCCTTGGTTTTTTATTTCCATAAAGCGACCTGCCTTGTCGGCGTTTTTCCACTCCTTGGGTATCCAGCACTCCGCGCACAATGTGATAACGGACTCCGATTAAATCTTTCACCCGCCCTCCGCGCAACATCACCACCGAGTGTTCTTGTAAATTATGTCCTTCGCCGGGAATATAGGCAGTCACTTCCATTCCGTTAGTCAAACGCACACGAGCAATTTTTCGCAAGGCAGAGTTTGGTTTCTTGGGAGTGGTGGTGGAAACTTTCACGCAAACTCCGCGCTTGAAAGGTGCCGGGAAATAAACCGGTCTGTTTTTAAGAACATTAAAACCTTTCCCCAAAGCAACAGTTTTATGTTTGGGGTGAATTCTTACTCTGTTTTTCTTTATTAATTGGTTGATTGTAGGCATCCCATTAGAAGTTTTAAAAAACTATGTTTATCTATTAAACCCCGTAAGCTGAACTTCTAACGGGACAAGTAAACAAACAAAATAGCCCCATAGGACTATAAAAATAATATACTATTTAATACTCTAAAAAGCAAGGCCGGTAATCAAATGAAAAAGGGAAGCGAGTATCGGATATAAGTATTTAGAAAAATAAACGATAAAAACGAGGAGAAAAATAAGAAAGTATTGCTCGTAAGCGAAAATAGTTGAAGAAAGAGATTCCGGCAAAAAAGAAAAAAGAATTTTGGAACCGTCTAAGGGCGGGATGGGAACCAAATTAAAAATACCTAAGGCTAAATTCACAATAACAATTGCAGAAGTTATAAAATAAAAACCATCCGGCAATGCCATACCGAAAGAAACGCGAATAATGATTCCAAAGATAATTGCGATAAAAAAATTGGCGAGCACTCCAGCTCCAGCCACAGCAATTGTCCCCCATTTTCTATCGCTTAAATTGTTTGGATTGTAAGGCACCGGTTTGGCCCAGCCGAATAAAAATGGAGAATGAGTTAAGACCAGAAAAGCCGGCAAAATTATGGAGCCGAAAAAATCCAGATGCTTGATCGGGTTCAAAGTCAGACGACCGGCATTTCGCGCAGTATTATCACCAAAATATTCTGCCATAAAACCATGTGAAACCTCATGAATCACAACTGACATAATAAGTATAACTACATAAAATACAGTGTTGGTTGCGTCCATATGGATTTTATGATAGCATGAACCACATGAAAAAAGTATGTGCCATAACAAAAAAAGGTTCCATCATCGGAGGCGGATACTCTAACAGAACCCGCGCCACCAAATTCAACCCGACCGGCAAGGTTCGAAAATATCCCAATCTTCAAAAGAAGAAGATTTTTGTGCCTGAACTTAATAAATCAGTCAATGTAGAAATCTCCGCCCGCGGCCT
Organism: Patescibacteria group bacterium; assembly: GCA_038058555.1. Taxonomy (GTDB): domain Bacteria; phylum Patescibacteriota; class Minisyncoccia; order Phycocordibacterales; family UBA9973; genus UBA9973. The sequence continues at coordinate 8,291 of JBBUAS010000015.1, forward strand.
GCGCACTATGAAAAAAAACGGCGCTTATGCCACACTCCTCAAAGCTGGACTAATAAACTCAAACTAAATATTTATCCCGGTACGAAAGTCAGTGCTGAGCCCTTTTTGCCGGAACGACCGGTACGGCCAAGCTAATATATAAAAACTTCATAACACCACTTTCAGACGGCCGTTAGTTTATGAGGTATGATTTATCTCTTTATGTTTTGAATTTTAAGTATTTTTACGCATTCATAAATCCCAAGTAGGCGAAGGCGGTCAGTAAATTCTTTTGGCAATGGACCTTTCCCTATCCAAACACTTTGTTGCAATAATTTAAAATCCCATAACTTTAATTGTAAACGAAGCCAATTTCTGGTTTTCCTTTTCTTTTCCGGAATATCAAATAAAACCATAACCTTCGTATCCCCTACAGGTTCTTCTTTTATCTTTGAAAAAAGAATGTGCCGTTTAAGATTACTTTTATTTATGAGAATATTTTTTCTAGAATCAAAATTCAACATTCCTCTATTTTTAAGTCGATATAAATTATTATTAAATGTCTGTCTATTCAATATTCGTCTTTTTTGCACCAGTTCATAAAGTATTTTCTTTTGAATACGAAGTGAACGACAAGACAACAAGTGGCTAATAATAAAGTCCCCAAAAGATGCTTCGTCTTCCCAATGCTTGTACATTTATCTAGTATACTATATTCAGACGGCCGTCCAAATGTGAGGTGAAAAAGTTTCGTAATCTAGAGAAATCTCCGCCCCAGGCATGCGCACTATGAACGCACTATGAAAAAGAATGGCGCTTATGCCATTCTCCTCAAAGCTGGATTAACAACAGCTAAATAAAAAACGGAAGCAAGGCTTCCGTTTTTTATTATTAAACCCTAACTCTACGAGTTTGTATATATTCTTCAAGAACTCTTTTACGTGCTTCTAAATCTTCTTTCGTAGAAGAAGATTTGGGGCTACCAGAGGCAATTGCATCTAAACTTTGATTAACCGCTCGTAGTTCATTACTCACTCGATCAACCGACATTTCCGAAACCCATTTTTTTGCACCCTCTGTCGCATTCTGTGGGATATTGCCCACTTGCGATCTTTCCATATTCATAAATTTTTAGTTAAATTAAAAACGGAGTAATACCATAATATTACCCCCCCCCCCGCATACTGTTGGCAAGTGGAGTTATGCACAGTCTAAAAACTCTTCTACTATCTTTGACATATGTTTTAGAAAGTAGAATATAACATGACAAAGTTAAACCTTGTTAGAGTTAAGTTGGCACAAAAGTAAGGGCTGTTCCCTTTTTGCCGGAACGACCGGTGCGGCCGATGCGGTGGATGTAGGTGTCATAGGTTTGCGGGATATCATAGTTGATAACATGGGTGACATCCGGAATATCCAGTCCCCGGGCGGCCACATCGGTCGCAATCAAAATATTGATTTGATCTTTTTTAAATGAATCAAGAACACGAATTCGTTCACGGCTTCTTTTGTCGCCATGAATACATCCAACCTTGAAGCCCATATGTAAAAGTTCCTTGGTAAGACTATCCACGCTATGCTTCATCTCGCGAAAAATCAAAACTTTATCGGAACCGTCTTTTTTGAGAACTTCATGCAGTTTTTCCAACTTTTCTTCTTTGCTTCGAATCCGAATCACATCTTGATCAATATTTTTCAAGGTCTCGCCGGAAATGACGGAAATAAAAACTGGCCCTTTTAGATAATGTTCTGTTAATTTTTTGATTTCCGGAGAAAGAGTTGCTGAAAAACAAAGAGTCTGCCGTTCTTTTGCAGTCTTGCCGATGATATAAACCATATCATCCCGAAAGCCCATATCAAGCATTCTGTCAGCCTCATCCAGAACCACGCTATGACAGGTTGATAAGTCTAAAACTTTTTTATCAATCAAGTCCCGCAAGCGTCCCGGCGTACCGATAACGAACGAAACTCCCATTTTGATTTCGCGAATTTGTTTCATGGTCGGCAGTCCCCCAACGCATGCCACTGAAAACATTCCGAATCCGAAAGCTAAGTTTTTAAAATCACTTTCTATTTGAAGCGCAAGTTCTCGGGTTGGCGCCATTATTAAAACCGTCTCTCTTTTCGCTTTTCCTTTGGTTTTGGCAATTTTTTCAATTAAAGGCAACAAAAAAGCGGCAGTTTTTCCGGTGCCGGTATTGGCCATACCGAAAACATCTTTCCCTTCCATCACCGAAAGAATCGCTTGGTCTTGGATCGGCCTGGGGTTAATGAAACCGGCCCGAGTGATATTTTTATGCAGTTGCGCATGAAAAGGAAAATCGGCAAAACTATGTTTAGAAACATACGGCTTTTCTTCCACATATTGATTTCTCTTCACGAAACGTGAAAAATCTATCCTCTCTCCCCTGGATCTTTTGTTGCTCTTCTGCGGAGCCCTTCGTTTATTTTGATAGTTTGTTTTCTTACCTTTAAAACGAGAGTGTGTATTGAATTTTCCGGAAATATAAGTTATAAATTGATAATAGCATTTTAATTATTGCTTGTCAAATAGACATTCTTGATACCGGCTCGGATCATTTTGTTCCAACACGGTTGACAGCACCACCAGTGTCCCCATAGATATAAATCACAGCCGGAAATATTTATGTGAAATTTTTTTGATTTTGTTACCGCCCGCGCTTCGGCATGATATTTGGACGAAGCGCACCCGGGACATAGCCAGTATTTTTGGCCGGACGGAACTTTGAAAAGTTTCCGGATGCACCAATTTTTGTGCGTATCCAGAAGAAATTTATTTTTAAGCGCCGACTGATTGGAAGCCCCAATTATAATTTTCCCTTCCCCGTTTACAATTACCGCTCCAGTCGAAATTTTTTTATCAGTAGAACTTATTTCCGCCACTTCTCTGGCCGCGGACATATACTCATTATTTTCCGGCACATATAAAAAGATGCGGTCTTGTGGCAAATATGGATATTTAATATTTTTTGTTTCCATATTTACAATTTATTTTGCATAACTACAAATTGTTTTGCACGAGCCATGCCAATCGCAAAATACTCTTTCATTATTTGACCTGCTTCTTTTGCTACTCTTATTGCGAATTTTTTGTATTCTTCCATAAAAGTATATTATATACTATACTCTAAATACATGAAGGCTTACCTAGACCTAGTAAAAAAAGTTTTAGAAAATGGAAAAAAAGTCCCAACCAGACAAGGAAAGGACGCATATACTATTGCGGGAGCGATCTTTGAACATGAAATGTCTGACGGTTTCCCCTTGCTTACGACAAAAAAGGTACCTTTGCGTTTAGTGGCCACGGAATTGGAATGTTTTATAAACGGCTTCACCGACAAAAAGTGGTTCCAAGATCGCAACAATCATATTTGGGATGAATGGGCCTCTCCGATAAAAGCTCCGTACGGACACGACCAGGAATCCAAGCAAAAAATGCGCGAAGAACGAGACCTTGGGCCGATTTACGGATTTCAGTGGAGACACTTCAATGCCCCGTATAAAAGTTATGACTCAAATTATGAAGGGAAGGGAGTTGATCAACTAAAAAAAATAATAGAAACTTTAAAAACAAATCCAAGAAGCAGACGGATGATAGTGAGTGCCTGGAATCCAGCCCAAACCGAAGAAATGAGTCTGCCCCCTTGCTTTTATGCTTTTCAAGTGACGGTTATCGGAGACAAACTAAATTTGCTTTGGAATGAACGCTCCGTCGATATTATGTTGGGTCTTCCATTCGACATAGCGAGTCATGCTTTACTTTTGCATTTAATTGCTAAAGAAGTTGGACTCAAACCAGGAAAACTAGTCGGTTTTCTGGGAGATGTCCATTTATTTGAAAACCATGTAGAAGGAGCCAAGGAACAATTATCCAGAGATCCAAACAAATATCCTTTACCGAAAATAGAGATAGAAAATTGGAAATCGATTTTTGATTGGAAAGCTACTGACGTAAAACTGATTGATTATCAAAGTTATGAAAGAATTCCTTTTGAAATAGCTATATGATTTCACTTATCGCCGCCATCGGGAAAAATAACGAACTTGGCAAAAACAATACGCTGGTATGGAATATGCCGACGGATTTAAAATATTTTCGCGACACAACCAAAGGACATACAGTCATCATGGGACGAAAAACTTTTGAATCAATCGGGCATCCAATGCCGAACCGAAAAAATATTGTTATAACCCGAGACAAAAATTACAGAGCGGATGGTGTAGAAATAGTGCACTCTCTGGAAGAAGCCATAGAGTCGTGTCCGAACACTAGTGAAGAAATTTTTATCATCGGCGGAACTGAGATTTTCAAACAAGCTATGCCTATAGCCAACAGGCTTTACATCACACACATAGATGCGCAAGACAAGGATGCGGATGTATTTTTTCCGGAAATTATTCCGGTAATTTGGAATGAAATTTCACACGAGGAGCATAAAAAAGATACAGAAAATCCTTTTGACTACACTTTTTCAATTTACGAGAAAATTTGAGTTTACTATCTTCACGGCCGTGAGTGTAGTAAACAAGTTCTACGGATCTTCGGAGGTTCGAACACGGATAAAAATATCTTTACCTTCGGGAGATTTTTCTTTTTTATATTTTCTTTTCTTGTTTATTTCGATTTTTCTAACTAGTTCTTTCTCTAGATCAAAACCCATTTGTTCGCACATGCCAAGAATAAATATCATCACATCAGCAAACTCTTCCGCTACTCCAGGCTGGTTTTTATTGTGTTTAGAGAAAGCCTCAGAAAGCTCTTCATAAGCGCGACAAAACTCAACCGCAATATCATTAGTATTGAAACCTTTTTTTATCTTATTTCTTATAACTTCTTTCTGTAACTTCTTTAAGTCAACCATACGTTTAATATACTACTCTTAATCCTTTTTTCCAAGCGCTTTAAAAACTTTTAAGTACATAGCTTCTACATTCTTTCTCTGAGTTACACCAGTCGTTACATAGTGATCCAGCCCCGGCGCCGCGTTGATTTCGATAATATAGTAAGCGCAATCTTTTGGATTCTTCGTAATATCACCCTCGGTCACCATAATATCTACTCCGGCTATTCGCAGTCCCATATCCCTCGTGAGATTTACCGCTACTTTTTTAAATCCAGCATGAATAGTATTGGTTACATCTGTCGCATCTCCGCCAGTCGATAAATTGGCATTATCAAGCAGATAAACTTTTTTATTTTTTGGCAAAATACTTTTGAAAGTGAGTCCAAGCCTCTGCAATTTCATTTTCATTCTAGAATCTTCAAAATTTATTCTAGTGTCACGATTGTTTTTTATAAAAAGCTTCTGCTTCTTTTTTAAAAGCGCGAGGATTGAATGTTTCCCGTCGCCGACAACCGATAGTGCAATACGTTCATAGGCAGAAATAATTTCTCCATCCAAAACAACAATCCGATAATCTTTTCCCGGTAGATATTTTTCAATGATTGCAACTTTTTCGTCTTTAAAAATTTCAAGCAGCGCCTGACGCAACTCCTGCGCGTTAGAGACTAGGCAGACTCCGTTCCCTTGGCTTTTGCTATTGGGTTTTACGATTACTGGATATTTCAGTTTCTTCGCATATTTTATTCCATACCCAATAGTGCGGTTGCTTTGGACCGTTTTCGCCCAGTCATTTCTAAATACGGTTTGCCCTTCTGCCACCGAATAGCCTTTTTTTTGCATAAAAAATTTCGCAAAATCTTTATCCCGAGCAATGTCGCTTGACGCTATGTGGTTTAAGTCAAGAGAATACATCCGAAGTGACCGCACCACTCCATTTTTATAAATTATCTGCGCCGCAATCCCCCACTCAGGTTCAATAACAACCTTGGCTCCAACTCTTGGCGCAAGTCGCTTAATTAAGTTTGTTAAATAAGGGAGCATAAATATCTTTCTTGGGATTTATAATTAGTTCTTTTTTATTAATTTTGTTTTTAAAAATAACCGGGGCGTCTGTGATAAGTGCAAGAGGCTGTTGTTCTTTTCCTTCTCCCATACATAATACTGCGGCCGTGGCTAGAGAATCGGCAACGTCCGTTTTGGACATTTTCAATACTCTCCCAAAAATATCTTTCTGGCCGATATAATTTTTTATCCCCTTAAATCCGGCATACCCGAGAGCGATCCCCACCGCGCCCGCGCGCAGGGGCATTAGTCGCGAATCGGTAATCAAAATTCCAAAATTTTTTAAATGAAATTTCTTTATTATTTTTTTTCGCAAAATTTCCGCGCTGGCAAAACTATTTTTCGGCAAGAGGATAAGTTTGCCCTTCGCATTCGATTCATCAATGCCAGCGTTGGCCAGCAACATGCCGTCTTTGACTGTGAGCCAAACAATTTTAGTCTTAGATGCAAAATTACTTTCTTTTTTTAGGAGAGCAACTTTTTGTTTTTCATTTTTATACTCCGCAGTTCGGCCTTCGGAAAGCGCCACAATCTTAGAAGTCACGACTAGGACAGAATTCTCCGGAATTTTTTTAACATATTTAAAAATAAAACAAGACAGGTCTTCGTTTTCCCGAAAAATCCCGGTTTTAATCGCTTTGATTTCCATATTTTTTTAAGACATGAATCCCCAAATATGAAAGCGGAGTATAGGCGAATCCCATGGCGACTTTATACAGCCACCAGGTAAGGATGATGCTGATTAAAGTTTTAGTTTCATAAATTCCGGCAAAAGCAATAACCATAAACAGGACACTGTCCAGAAGTTGCGACCAAAGATTAGACAAAAGAGATCGTAACCAGAAAAATTTAGTCCCTAATTTTTCTCGGACAAAAAAGAAAGTAAAAACATCTTGAAATTCCGCCACGATAAAAGCTACGAGAGAGGCCAAGGCAATCCGGCCAGAAACGCCAAAAATCAAGTTATATCCTTCTTGAGCCCACAACCCTTTCTCCGCCCAAGGCAAAGAGAGCGACAATAAAGAGTATATGATAAATAAAGCGGTGCTGATAAACCCCGCTCTCACAAACCACTTGGCCAAGCGTTTGCCGTAAACTTCTCCAATCACATCGGTCATCAAAAATACGACCGGAAACGAAAATACCGCCACCGACAAATGCGAGCCGAACAGAAAAGGCATAATTTTGAGACCGAGAGTGTTCGCCGCAAAAAGAGAAGTTAAATATAGAGCTAAACAAATGAGAATCTTTTTATAATCCCTTTCGGTAAGTGTTTGCATGACAGATTTTATATTACTTTACCTCTATGCCCATACTTCGGGCAGAGCCGGCGATGATATTAATCGCTCCTTCGTCATCTTTTGCGTTTAAGTCAATCATTTTTTTCTTGGCTATTTCCAAAGCTTGAGCTCTAGTAATTTTCCCAACTTTAGTGGCTACATTTTTGCCCGAACCTTTCTCCAATCCGGCTGCTTTTAAAATAAGACCTGTCGCAGGAGGAGTTTTTACAACAAAATCATAACTGCGATCTTCGTAAACCGTAATCGAAACACCGACTTTGTCCCCGGCCATCTTCGTTGTAGCCGCATTAAATTTTGTCACAAAGTCCCCGATATTGATCCCGGCTTGACCGAGTGCTGGACCCAGGGGCGGCGCCGGTGTGGCTTTGGCTGCTTGGATTTGGAGTTTTATTTTTTTAGTAATCTTTTTTGCCATATTTCTATATTTACATTTTTAAATATTTAAATCAACTAGATTTTCTTCACCTGAAGAAAATCCAATTCTACCGGAGTCTCCCGGCCGAACATGGAAACCAGTACTTTCACTTTTCCGCGATCCTGATCCACGGAATTTACTTTGCCTTCAAGGTCCTTGAACGGGCCATCGGTAATCAAAACTGTTTCACCGACTGCCATATCAATGTTGTGTTTAGTTGTCCCGGCGTCCATTTTTTTAAACAGATAGTCCACTTCTTCTTTTTTCAACGGAACCGGATTTACTCCCGCGCCGACAAAACCGGTTACCCGCGGAGTGTTGCGCACCACATACCAAGAATCATCTGTCACAATCATGTCCACCAAGACATAGCCCGGATAAATTTTTTCTTCCACTTCCACGCGCTTCCCGGCTTTAATTTTAATTTTCTTTTCAATCGGAACAATCACATTGAAAATTTTGTCATTCATCCCGAGCGAATCAATGCGCTGGCGCAAATTGCGAAGAACCACATTCTCGTATCCGGCATAGGTGTGAATCGCATACCAATTTCTAACGGCTTGTATTTCTTGTTTAGCCATGGGTTTAAGGGGTAATTATTTTCTGCAATCCTTGGGAAAAAATAAAATCAAAAATACCCAGATAGTAGGCAATGACAACAGACAAAATGATAACTATCAAGGTATAATACAAAGTCTGGCTTCTGGATGGCCAAATCACGTGTTTTAGTTCTGTCTTTGTTTCTTTCAAATACTCGGTAATTTTTGATCCCATACTAAAATTTTAGTTAATAATGTTTATCATTATGCCCCGTAATCAAAAATTTTAGTACGGGACAGGCATATTTTTAAATTCCTCTCTTAAAAAGCCCCTCTCAGGGCTTCTTTAAGAATACTCTTTTTTACGAAATAGTCAATAAGGGAAAAAACTACATTTTTGCCTCTATTTTTTGAACTCTCCTTACCAAAGACAAAAAATCATAGCAAGAAATTCCTGTATCATCGCGGAAACAACGCCTTCGTGAATAACAAAGTCTAAAAAACGGACACCGGGTGTCTGTTTTTTCTAATTTATTATCTATTTAGTTTTTTATCTAATTTCGTAAGTAATCGTCACATTGGAAGTAATTTTATTTTCTCCGGTCGGAAGTTCGGGGGTGGGAGATGGAGCGCTTTCGGCGCTATCCATCATCGTTAATCTCTTGTTCGCATACATCATCGGATAATTTCCATTTTCGGAGAAATTCACAATCCGGACAAGGCGCACGCCAAGATCCTTAGCAAGAATTTCCGCTTTGGCTTTCGCTTCGTCTATCGCTATTTTGCGGGCCTGCGCTTTCAATTGGTCTTCATTTTCAATTGAAAAATTCGGGCCATTTATTTCCGTCACTCCGACCGCGCCAAGGCCTTTTACAATTTCCCCTGTTTTAGCAAGGTCATGAATTTTTACTGAAATATATTCGGAAACTTCGTAGCCTGTTAAAACATTCTTTCCCGGCGGGCAGATATAGTTCGGGTTGCGCGGATCATCCAAGGACGGAGAACAGACACTTTGCCTCCACTCGTATTTTGGGGAAGAATTATAACTTTCTGTTTTTATATCTTTTTTCTCTATCCCGCTCTTATCCAGAAAATCAAGCACGGCAGTTTCTTTAACGGTCACTTCGTTTTGCGCATCTTTTACTTCTTTGGCGTCTTCACGGATAGTAAAATTAATCGTCGCCAAGTCGGGCTTAGCGGAAACTTCTCCTTTCCCGTCAAAAGTTATGGTGTTGGAAGCCGGAGCTCCGCCTCCGATAAAATTATAATTCTTGATTTCCGAGATTGTCTTCATCGCAAAATATAAAGACAAGACAATCAGCAAAGCCAAACCGGCTTTTCCCAAATAAGACTTCTCGCTGTTTGATATTTCCATATGGTTTTATATTAACTCCGACGCTTAAGGTCGGAGCCCCGACTGTACGTCGGGGTTAATTTTTAATAATTCGACGTCAAAAATTAAAGTGGCATTGGGAGGAATCGCGCTACCCGCGCCTCTGGCTCCATAACCGTCTTCCGGCGGGATGGTAAGCGTTTTCTTTTCGCCGACTTTCATCCCGACTATTCCTTTGTCCCAGCCGGCAATTACTTGCCCGGCCCCTAATTTAAACACAAAAGGCTCCACATGCTGGAATTTCGGGTCCACATTAGAATCAAAAACCGTGCCATTTTCCAGGCGACCTGTGTAATTCATAGAAACCTCGTCCCCTGCTTTTGCCGTTTCTCCTGTTTGAATTGTATTGTAAGCTGTATTATTCACATTATTATTATCTGAAATCATATTTGTTTTGTTTACTTTATTATTAATGCTAATAAAAATTAAAGTCCCCACTACGACTAAGCATATTACCACTGCCAAAATTATGTTCATATTATTTTTATTTTCCATATAAATTTATTATATACTTTATCTTTTTTTACACAATATTGACCTCCGGTGTTAACTCAAGGCCGAATTTTTCTCTTACAGAAGCTATAATTTTGTTCGCCAAAATAAGGATTTCTTCTCCTGTCGCGCCACCATAATTTACCAGAACTAACGCCTGTTTTTCGTGCACGCCAACATTGCCAATCCTATACCCTTTCCAACTTGCCCCGAGCGCAGTCGAAGGGCCGCATTGCTCGATCAACCACCCGGCTGGAATCTTTGCCATCTCATCTTCCTTAAAATAGGGCATATCCGGATAAGTTGCGAGTAATGTTTGTAATTTTTTTCTTTCAAGAAAAACATTTTTAAAAAAACTTCCGGCGTTGCCGATCAGTTTTGGATCCGGTAGTTTATTTCGGCGGATAGATGCCACCGCATTGCTGATATCTTGGAGATTTTTAACTTCAATTTTATTCTTTTCCAAATATTCTTTCAAAACTTTATAACTAATATTTTTCCTTTCTTTTTTATCAAGTCTTAAGGTAATAGCCGAAATAAAATATTGATCTTTTAATTTATTTTTAAAAATGCTGTCGCGATAGCCCAATTTGCATTCTTCTTGATTGAAAATCTTTTTCTCTCCGGTCGCAATTTCGTAAGCTTCGACATTTTCCAAAACATTTTTCAGTTCCGCTCCATAGGCGCCGATGTTCTGCATCGGCGCCGCCCCGACCGTGCCGGGAATCAAAGCTAAATTTTCAATCCCCCAATATCCGCGCTCGACCGCGAAAATTACCAAATCGTGCCAAACCTCTCCACCTAAAGAACGAACAAAAACATTTTCAAAATTATCTTCCAAAATTTTTATACCTTTCAATTTATTTAAAATAACTATCCCGTCAAAATCTTTCGTAAATAAAACATTGCTTCCCCCGCCCAGAAATATTTTTTTATTCTGTTCAAATTCCGGCAAGGAAAAAAGTTCTTTCAGGTCTTCTTCATTATCTATCTCCACAAAAAACTTCGCATTTACCTTAATGCCAAAAGTATTCAACTCTGATAAATTATAGTTTTGTTGGATTTTCATTCTAAATAAAAATTGAAATAATCGCCCCCACGCCAACCAGAGAAATCAAAAAGAAAGTCAACCAGCCGAAAATATTGCCGATTTTTTTATTTTTGAAATCGCCCATCACCTCCGCATTCCCGCTCAAACGGACAATAAAGAAAATCATCAACGGAGAAACAATGCCGTTCAGGACCGCCGCATAAATAAGCGCCTTAATCGGATCCAAGCCGACAAAATTTAAAGTAATGCCGAGCGCCATCGCCACGATAATCACTCCATAGAAAGCATTCGCTTGTTTTAATTTCCGATAAAGTCCGGTTTTCCAGCCGAAGGATTCGGAAATGGCATAAGAAGCCGAACCCGCCAAAACCGGTATCGCCAGCAGGCCCGTGCCTAAAATCCCCAAAGCAAAAAGAATGAAAGCAAAATTTCCGGCAAAGGGACGAAGGGCCGCCGCCGCGTCGGAAGCAGTGGCAATATTGGTAATCCCGCTGGCGTAAAGGGTCGCGGCGCAGGCGGCAATAATAAAAAACATTATCAGATTGGAAATGAACATCCCGGACCAAACATCAATCCGCATATTTTTCATATCTTGCAATGTATTGTTAGCGCGACGCATCTCCACCGTTTTTTCTCCTT
>JBBUAS010000016.1:0-8223 GCA_038058555.1 Patescibacteria group bacterium
CATTACCTCACTTTGTTTTGAAAATAGGTTCGGACTTGGTACAATAGACACACCACGTAGGAAAAGTCAGAGAATTTAGAAAGTTAAAACATTTTAGTAGAAATGTTTTAACTTGATTTTTTTTTTTAAGGGGGAATACCATTAACTCAGAAATACTGTCCGGGTCCCTTTGTGGGCCCTTTGTCAACAACTTCACACAGGAGTCACGCAAATGGCTAACACTAACACAGAGAGACACACACTTGAGAACGAGCAGATCAGTCAAGTCAGGCGCATACCGCGCACCAAGATTCGGCGATTTGCCGATCAGCCGCGGACGTATTTCGACGCTCGCGACATGGGCGACCTCGCCGCGAGCATCGAAGAAATCGGACAACAGACGCCCATCGTCGTCAAAGTCATCACCGGTGACTCGAAGCACAGCTTCGAGTTGGTAGATGGCGAACGGCGCTGGATCGCCTGCGGAATGGCGGGCGTGGATACAATGCTCGCCTGGGTTCGACCGATCGCAGACACCGATGAACAGTTCATCGCGTCGGTGGTCGGCAACTTCGGACGCTCCGATCACACGGCCCTCGAGATCTCTCAAGCCGTCGATCGGATCAGGAAGTCGAAGCGAATGCAGGAGCTTTCAGCCGGGGAACAAGTGGCGCGGATCGCGAAGATCTTCGCTCGCTCGGAACCCTGGGTGTACTCGCATCTCGCAATCCTGCGACTTCATCCCGAAGTCCAGGCGATGATGGCGCCGACGATTCCTGAAGAGGAGCGTCTCAGCCACACGCTCGGCGTATTCATCTCGAGCTTGCACCACGATATCCAGCTGGAGATCGCGAAAGTGGTGTTGGCGAAGAAGATGAGCGTCAATGGCGCGCGCCTGTATGCTCGGCAAGTCGCCGAAGAACAGGGTGTCAAAGCTGGAGCAAGTCGTACTAATTCGGCTGGTCAGCCGTCGCAAAGCTGGAGACGCTTGGCGACGACCATTCGACTGACGGAAGAGAGGCTCGACGTGCTTCTCGTTCCGGCAACTCAAGATGCGCTCAAGAAACGCGACCCGGCAGAACGTGCCGTCATGGTCGCGGAACTCGAACGGTGTATCAATCGACTGAGTCAGTTGAAAACGAGTCTCGTCGAGACGTCGTTAGCTCCTGAAGTCGAGAGACCGAGACCCGCTTCGATGCCGACACCTACCGCTACGGTGGTCGACATTCGGTCGATTCGCCTCAACGCGGAAGCACCGGCGAAACCCATCGCCGTTGTTCCTCCTCCGCGGTCGGCCCCACCCCCACCCCCTCCGACGCCGACCCCTCCATCTTCGTCGGCTTTGCAGAACAGAGACCAAACGTGGGATCTCTCGACGCGGGTTCTCGCGGCGCTGTTCTACTCGGGTGGCCGGCGTAAGGTAAACTTGAGCGAAAGCGAGCTCAAGGAAACCTTGTGTGATTTCCTGCCGAAAGGTGCAGACATCGGCAAGGTTATCTGCAATGCACTGAACGCTGCCAGGAGTCGGTGGAGAGTGCCGCCCAAAGGCAACGACACAGAGAAGCACTTCACCCGTTTAGTCACACAATTCCGGCGCGACTATGGCGACGCGAAGGATATCGACGATGCGTTCTCCGTCGCAGTGAAGGAGGATCGCTCCGGAGATCCGGTCGCGTTGTAGAAGTTGTGTCATTTTTAGAAGTTTGTAAAATGAGCATAAAGCTCGCAAGCCAGCAACACCCTCGAGGAACGTTGCTGGCTTTTTAAATTTTACAAATATTTTTTAGTTTTTTTTGCTATAATCTCCATAAAATTATGTATTGATTTTCTTGTAAAACTGGACGATAAAGTGTCTCATGGGATTGATGATTCTGATGGAGCTGTGGGCGACCTGATGACTGATGTTGTTGAATTACTGAATTTGTTTGCGAGTGAAAAGCCTAATCTTAGTGATTTTATTCTTAAGCATTTACCCAAAGAAACTGCTTTTGGCTGGGAAAGGATGGTTTTAGCTATTTAACAGATGTCAAGGTTATTAACACTCATGTTTGACTTTTTGACACTTTTATATATACTTAGAATATGGTTACAAAATATGCAAAATTTATTAAAGAGGCTCGAGGAAAAAAAGGTCTTTCTCAATCTGATCTAGCTCTTAAGTTAGGTATTTCACGACCTTCATATATTGCGATAGAACAAGGCAAAAGAGAGCTCACTCTCGGAGAGTTTGAAAAACTTTCCAGTATTTTAAATGTATCTTTTGAAGAAGTAGAAAATGGAGAGTCTCCAAATTATGAAAAGTATAAACAAATGATTTTAGCTTTTTTGAGGTTGAATAAGAATATTACGAAAACTAAACTGGCTAAACTCGTCTATCTTTCTGATTTTGCGTGGTTTTATAATCACCTTCAAAGTATGAGCGGCATGCAATATCGAAAAATTAAATATGGGCCGGTTCCGGATGCATTTTTTCGCGCGCTCGATGAACTTGAAGAAGAAGGCAAAATAGGAATTGACCGAAAAAATACAGACGGCAAAGAAATGATTATTATCAGTGAGTCTGATAGTAACAAAAAACAAAAACTGGAAAATATTTCTGGTGATGAAACCATACTTATTAAAAACATATACAAAAAATGGAAAGACAAAAAAACCGCTGAGATAGTTAATTTTACCCACAATCAACTGCCATATTTGATGGCCGATGATGAGGAAATTGTTTCTTACGCTCTCATAACTCAAGAAGACCCCCATGAAGTCTACTAGGTATGAGGTTGCTTTTGAACCTTTTACAGAAAGGCACTTTATAAGAACTTTTGCAAAAAAGTATAAAGGGGCTTGGGATTTCACTTTAAGAACCCTAACCGAGGAATTTGAAAAAATTGATATTTTATTTTTGAAAAGTATAGCGGAATATATTACCGACAGAAACGCAGAAGTGGCGATTTGTAAAACAGAATTTAAAATCTCTGGAACACGAGAGTCTCGTCATGGCTCAGGCAATAGATGTATTATCGCAATTCATAAAAATACAAACAAAGTTTGTGTTTTGCTTGTGTATCATAAAAATGATTTGGGTGGAGGTAGCGAAACCGGAAACTGGAAAAATTTAGTTAAAGAAAATTATCCAGAATACTCCAAAATATTATAAATCTATGCCCGATGACCAAAACACAACACAAAACCCAATTCCTGAAAATAACTTGTTTCCCTCAAGCCCTCAAGAGCGTGCGCATTAGCAGAAATTTTGTTAAAATAGGTTCGAGCAAATTTAAGTAAGGAGCACTAGGCTTATTTTATGTATTTTATTTGGAATTTGGATAAAGCCGCCAGAGAAGTTCGGAAATTACTTTGAAGCTCCATCAATTCGGAGTTTACAGCGATCGTCCTTGTATCGCCACGCATGATTTGGCGCTAATTGAAAAAGCAAAAAATATAATTAAAAAACAAAATATTAAAAATGCCGAAATTCAATTTTCCTTCGGAATCAGAGAAAAATTAGCCCAAGAATTGGTCCAAGAAGGATTCAAAACTATAATTTATGTGCCTTACGGTAATATCATCACTTATCTGTCCAAAGGCTTATTCACTTTTGATAATGTTCGCAACATCCAAAGATTGTTGCGTTTCCGGAAGATTTATTAATAAAAAAACCGAATTTTCACCAGGACTGTCTCTGCGAGAAAAACTTGTAGCTTTTCAAAAACTATGTTATTATGAAATAAAGCTCGGATGTTTTTGGGGCTTTTTTTAATGAAAATTATTTATGGAAATTAGAAATATTGCAATTATCGCGCATGTGGACCACGGCAAAACGACCTTGACCGACGCCTTGATGAAGCAAAACGGCGGTTTTCAAGATGAGGGATTGTCGATGGATTCAAACGATCTGGAAAAAGAGCGTGGGATTACTATTTATGCTAAAAATACTTCTATTTTTTACAAAGATACGAAAATAAACATCGTAGATACTCCCGGACACGCGGATTTTGGCTCCGAAGTGGAGCGCGTTTTGCGCGCGATTGATTCCGTGCTTTTGCTGGTAGATGCTGTGGAAGGACCGATGCCCCAGACCAGATTTGTTTTAAAAAAATCTTTGGAATTGGGACTTAAACCGATAGTGGTTATAAATAAAATAGATAAACCGGCTGCTGACCCGCACAGAGTGTATGAGGAAATTTTGGAGTTATTTTTTGAACTGGGCGCCAATGAAGAACAAGCCAACTTTGAAACGGTTTATGCGATTGGTCGGGAAGGGAAAGCCTTCAGGCATTTGGGAGACAAGTCAGAGGATTTATCCCCACTTCTTGATGTAATATTAGAAAAAGTGCCTGATGCAAGTTTTTGTCAAAGACGGGCTTTGACAGACTTGGCAAAGCCCGCCTTTGACGTGTTGAGCAATAAAATGTCGGCGCAAGTTTTTAATCTCGCTTATGACAACTTTTTAGGAAGAATGGCGGTGGCGCGAATTTATTCCGGAAAAATAAAATCCGGAAGCCAAATTTTTGTCAAAGGAGAACACGGAACACGCAAAGGAAAAGTCTCAAAATTGTTTTCTTTTGAAGGGATCAAGAGAGTGGAAATAGAAAATGCCGACTCAGGCGATATTGTTCTTTTGGCCGGAATTCCCGATATTTATATAGGAGAGACATTATGCGAAGATGAGAGCGTGGAAATATTGCCACATATCGCAATTGACGAACCAACCTTATCTTTAAATTTTTTAGTAAATGATTCTCCATTTGCCGGCCGGGAAGGAAAGTTTGTCACTTCGCGTCAAATTAGAGAACGCTTACAAAAGGAGTTGGAAGTGAACGTTGGTCTACGGGTAGACTTCTCCGCCGAAGGCGGATCCGCCTCTGGCGGAAAAGTATACGGAAGAGGGGAACTTCATATCGCTATCTTGCTTGAAAATATGCGCCGGGAAGGTTTCGAAATGCAGGTGTCCCAGCCGGAAGTTATTATCAAAGAAAAAGATGGAATGAAGACAGAACCATACGAAGAATTGGTGATAGATGTTTCGATGGAATATTCCGGCGGGGTTATTGAAAAAATAGGGAAAAGACGCGGAATTATGAAAGACATGGTAGAAAAGCATGGTATAGTAAGGGTTATTTTTGATATACCAACGCGCGGACTCTTGGGTTATCGGAGCGGATTTATTATTGATACCAAGGGAGAAGGCATTATGTCTTCGCGGATGACCGGTTTCCAAGAACATGCCGGAGAAATAAAAAAAAGAGAATACGGTTCGATGATTTCTATGGTCTCCGGCAAAGCTGTAGCCTTTTCACTTGCAAATTTACAAGAACGTGGTATATTGTATATAGAACACGGAACAGAAGTTTATGAAGGAATGGTAATCGGGAATGTTTTGAAGGGGGACGATATGTCGGTGAATCCTACCAAAGGAAAACAGCTCACCAATATGCGTGCTTCCGGCACGGACGAAGCGATTACCCTAAACCCTGTTTTTATTTTGAGTATTGAACGGGGCCTGGAAGTGATGGGCCACGACGATTATTTGGAAATTACTCCAAAATCTGTAAGACTTCGCAAGAGATATCTTACTGAAATTGATCGAACGAAAGCCCAAAGAGAATAATAAAAAAATTTAATGCTATAATAAAAATATGCCGACCATATCTTTCAAACCCAAAAAAGTCACCAAAAAAATAACCTCCCATCTCCAAAATCGCGCCTTGGATGTGATTCTGAGTCGTTTTGGTTTGACCGCCGATGGGGCCAGAAAAACTCTTGAAGAGATCGGAAAGAAATATGGCATTACCAGAGAACGGGTTCGTCAAGTGGAAGAAACTACCTTAAATCTTATTAAGAAATCTGATATTTATAAAGGGGAACAGGCGGTTTTCGATGAACTTCGGCAGTTAATGCACAAATTAGGGTCCATTGTCGCCGAGCATGAACTCTTGCCTTATATTTCCAAAGATCGGGCCGTTCAGAACCATATTCATTTTTTCTTGGTACTGGGAGACGCTTTTAAAAAGCATCGCGAAGACGAACATTTTCATACTTGTTGGAGCGTGGACGACGCCATGACCGAAAAAGTCCGCGATTCTCTTAAAAAACTTTATGCTAATCTGAAAGACGAAGATCTTATCCCGGAGACGGAAATGATTAAAAAGTTTTTTGAACAAATGAAAGATATTTCCGAGCAAAACCGGGACGAAGAGATGGCTCGCCGATGGCTCTCTATGTCCAAATCTGTCGCTAAAAACGGATTGGGTGAATGGGGTAAAGCGACTTCGCCGAATATTCGCACGCGCGGAGTGAAAGATTACGCTTATCTGGTGATGAGACGCCACGGCACGCCTCTGCATTTCAAAGAAGTGGCCGACGCTATTTCCAAAACTTTCGGCAAAAAGACGCACTATGCCACTTGCCACAACGAACTCATCAAAGACCTCCGTTTCGTCCTAGTCGGCCGCGGGATGTATGCTCTGGCTGAATGGGGATACAAAACAGGCATTGCTCGCGAAGTCATTCAAGATATTTTAAAAAGAGAAGGACGACCGCTCTCAAAAGACGAGGTTGTTGACCGGGTGATGAAAGAAAGGTATTTCAAAAAGAACACTATTCTGGTGAATCTGGCTAATCCGAAATATTTCAAAAAAAACAAGAACGGGCTTTACACTCTGGCGTAAACATATTAAAATGCAAAGATGGATCCAGATAGCCCATCACCACCGAAGTCTCCAGGTTCTAGTAGCGCTGGCGATTCTTTTGAGAAAGGCGTAAAAAAATATTGGGCCTGGATTTTGGCTGTTATTATTTGTTATTTTATTTTCAGCAATAGTCTTCAATACGCTCTAATAAGAGGAATTTTATCTTTGTTTGGAGTGATCTTGTTGGGTTGGATTGCTTGGAAACTTTGGGTTCATTATATTCAGCAAGATTTTATTTCCGGAATAGAATTCGTTTTGCTTGAAATAGTGCCTCCGCGCGATGTTTTGCGGAGCCCGCAGGCGATGGAACTTTTCATCACCAATGCCCTTTATCATTTTAGTTATAAAGGAGGCAAAGAGGAATGGTGGCAAGGAGCAGTCTGGTTTTGGTTTTCTCTAGAAATTGCGTCAATTGACGGGCAGGTGCATTTTTATATCCGGACGCCGTCGCGTATCAGGGGTTTGATTGAGACGCAAATGTATGCGCAGTATCCACAGGCGCAGGTAAAAGCGGTTGAGGATTACACTTTAGCTGTTGATGAAATAACCGCTAAAAGCGCCTGGAATGCTTGGGGTTGCGAATTTTGTTTGCTCAAACCGGAGGCCTACCCGATCAGAACTTATATTGATTATGCTTTGGACGAAGATCCGAAAGAAGAATATAAAGTTGACCCCATTTCTCCCATCATCGAACTTTTCGGCTCGATTCATAAGGGAGAACAAATGTGGATGCAAATTGTCGTTACCCCTTCCAGGAAAATGTATCACACCAAAGGCACCTGGTTCGGCAAACATGACTGGGTGGCCGAGTCTCGGTTTGTTTTATTAAAGCTTTTGCAGCCTTTCACCAATACTCGTGCAAACGTGCTTACAGGCAAACAAGGACTCGAAGTCCGGGCTCCGAAATGGATGGATCCGAGAATAAAAAGAGTGGGGGATAAAACCGGAAAGCTTGGCTTTGAGTCCGGGGTCCGAGTTATGTATTTAGCCAAAAAAGAAATATATCCGCCCGGCACTCGCACTAATAATTCTCGAGATATTCGTCTTATTTTTCGTCAATTCCAAAATCCCGATTCCAACGGTTTTGACCGTATAAATTCCGCTCAAGGAGACCGTTATAGCGGCATATTTCCCGCTTCCAAAAAAACAGTCATGATGTTAGCCAATAGAATGCTCCATGAATACCGCGAACGGGCTTTTTTTCATCTTCCGCTTCGGCATCATATTTTTTCCCAGAATCATTGGGATTGGCCTATTCCCGGTATCATTGGGATTGACGGAATAATTAAAGCCTATGTTCATCACAAAACTTTTGTTTTAAATACCGAAGAATTGGCAACCTTGTGGCACTTCCCGGGTCAGATTTTGAAAGTGCCTACCCTGGAGCGCATCGAATCCAAAGAAGCTTCTCCGCCTCCGAATTTGCCGACTTAAAAGGTATGGAAACTAAAATATGTCAAAATTGCAATAATAAGTTTGTGATAGAACAGGAGGATTTTAATTTCTATGAAAAAATAAAAGTGCCAGCGCCTACTTGGTGTCCGGAGTGCCGACTTAT
>JBBUAS010000017.1:0-3304 GCA_038058555.1 Patescibacteria group bacterium
CATATAGTCCGCTACCTCTTTTTTGTAAACTTTTTCCAAATCAAATGTCAAAAATGGAATATCCAAATGTGCCGCGATGCGCATAGCGTCGCGGCGCTCTTCTTCTTCATTGCACTCCAAAAAATCCGGATGCCAAGTCTTAATAAAAACTCCTACCACTTCATAGCCTTGTTTTTTGAGCAAAGCTGCGCTTACAGCCGAATCAACCCCGCCAGAAAGCCCGACAAATACTGTTTTTTTTTGCATAAATAAACCTTATAATTCCATCAGCTTTTTGTAAAGCTCATAGGTTGCGCGCGCGTCGGAGAGAGCCGTATGCGCGCGCTCGTTTTTTATGCCGAAATGTTCGCACATTTCACGCAAAGAAAAATGTGTAATCTTAGGATCTTGGTGCAATTTCGCCCACGCAATAGATATTGTATCCAGTTTATGATAATGCATAGTATTTTTTATCTTCATTTTATTAAAAGCACATTCCAAAAATCCGATATCAAAAGCGACATTATGTCCAATCATAATGCAATCTTTTACTTTTTCGGAAAAAATTTTCATAGCTTTTTTAAAAGAATAAGCATATTCCCAGTTTTTTTCGTCATAATGATTTACCTTCAGTGCCACCTTATCGGCATTTTCAATATGTTCCGGTTTTATTTTCAAATCAAATTCTTCTATTATTTCCAAATCCGGAGTCGTCAACACACAGCCGATTTCAATAATTTCATGCTCTAGTAAATTGAGTCCAGTTGTTTCTATGTCGATAAAAGCTAAATTATGTTTTCGCATATAAATTTTTTATTTTAAATATTTTTTTATATTTACTTGATGCTCAGCAAAATTTTTCGCATAATGAATTTCGCCGTTTTGGTCGTGAAGATAATAAAGATAAGGCGATTTTTGCGGATGGATAGAAGCAATGACGGCTTTGAGCCCCGGATTGCCGATGGGCTTTTCCGGCAATCCCTTTGTTTGATAAGTTTCCGGCGCGGCATCCACCTGCAAAGGCATATCGATAGATAATCTCTTCCACAAAATTCCGGAAATGATTCCGCGGTCATTGTCTCCTTTCGCTTCTCCTTCGATAATTGAAGCCATGACAATTATATCTTTTTCTTTTTTACCGGAAGAAACAATATCGGGAAGAAGAGGAGCGATTTTTTTTGTAAAATTTTCACTCATGGACTTTATTGCATCCGTCTCATTGGCGGTAGTCAGAAAAAAATAAGTATCCGGGAAAAGATACCCTTCCTGTCCTTTCGCTTTCAGCAAAAACTGAGCTCTGTTAAAATTTACCAGCTTCCAGGCGACAATGTCGGCAATTTGATTTATGTCGAAACCTTCCGGAATTGTTATCGAGACAGGCGCCAGATTATGTTCACCCTTGGATATTCGTCTTGCTATTTCATAGACCGGCAACTTGTTTTCAAAATAATAGTTCGTCGAAATAACACGTTTTTCGAGTCCGTTGATTATGACAAAAGCTTCAAAAACTGTTCGGGAACGAATAAAATGCTCCTGTTTTAACTTTAAGGACACACCCCGCAAGCTTGAACCCGGTTCCACTCTGAAGATAGTGTCAGTCGGAAAATTCGCCGGCGCGCTGAAAAAGAAAAAATAAAAAAGCCAGAAAAAAACAATCCCACCCAACGCATAAAAAACAATTTTCTTAATTTTCCCAATGTTCAACACCGAGGGTTGAACATTATGCCACCAAACTTTGACTCGGAATCTAATTGTCCGCCAAATGACTGGAATAAGATATCTAAAAGATTCCAATTTGTTTTTTAATTTTTTTATCATATAAATTCAGCTTGATAACATTTCTCGCAATAAACTATCTCTTTCCTCTCGCTATTAATGGCTGTTTCAAACTCGTTGGAACATGGTTTTTCTCCGTGAAAATGTAAAATAGTATTTTGATATTTTTTATTATCTGATTCTATACCATTACACATACATTTTCTATGCCATAATTTTGGCGGATTTACTATCTTCAACCTTTGGTAATGCCTGCAATTAGGGCACAGTCTGGGTAAAGCTAAATTCATAGCGCGATAAAAAGTTAACTCATTCGGTAAAATTCTAAAAGCAGTTGTGCATTGCTGATTGCAGTTTTTCCCATTGTGTTCACATTCCATCACTTCATTTAAAATATCATCAGAAATATCTTTAATGTTGTCGGGTAATTTTTCCGGCTGAATAGTTATCTGGTAATCCCTTTCCACCTCATCCCGCCAACAAAAACCCTGCTCCAAAGCTTGTTTTTTTGTAAGCGGAAAATATTGATGTCCCCAAGATTCGTTATAGGCCCACATCGCATGTTCAAATGGATAAAATTCCCCATATTTATAAACTCTCCCTTCCTTGTCTACATACGGCATTTCATTCATATGCTGTTTAATTTTGGGAATCAATTTTTCATATTCTTCTTTAGAATATTGTTTATTCAAGATACAGTATTTTTTATGTCTCAACTTGACACAGCCAAAAAGATTATTACCGGTATAAATGTTTTCCGAATATTCGACATCCAAAGTATCGTGGCTAGATCTGGTAAACAAAGAACGCTGGCACCGCGTACTTCCGGTTGTTTGATATAAAAGTTCGGAAGTATCACCGCCTAAAGTTACATCCTGGCTGTCTTTTAACAATAAACCGCCGTGAAAAATAAATTTGCAATTTTCTACGCCGTGGGTGGCGGAAAAACATACTTGGCAATTTTTTGTATTTTGAATATCGTCACCCAGCACATTGGTAGAGTTCGTTATTAAGGCGAATCTTCTCGGTATTTTATAATAAAGTTCCATAAATTTATCCTGCGCCTTTTGAATAACTTTATAGCTCCCCAAATCCCATTTAAGAATTTCTTTCTGGTATTCTTCTTTTGTGTATTTTTTATTAAAAATGCAATATTTTTGATTTCTTAAATTTACGCAACCGAAACAATTTGTACACCCGAGACAATTAAAAAGAAAGGAACAATCCAGACATTCATCAGAAAAATATGCAAATTTTGCATTGTATAGACCGCCTGAATTTACAATTTCATAAACATGATCGGCGTTGACAACAAAATTAAAATCGGCGGAATCTTTCACGAAAATCGGCACCTGGCCGTAATAGCAATTTATTGATTGAATCCCGCTAAAAACAAAAGTGCAGTTTTTGCAACGATCAATTCCGTTGCAATACTTGCAGTCCGTTGAATTTTTCATATTGGTCGCCTGACACGGAACTACTTGCCGTAATTCGTGCAGTTGCTGAAAAAAAGGTTTAGAAAAATCGTAGTCTCGACCGTATTGAGTCT
>JBBUAS010000018.1:0-9041 GCA_038058555.1 Patescibacteria group bacterium
CCCGCTGGTTTTCGAAACCAGTGCCATACCATTAGGCGAACCCTCCGTATTTTTAATCTACCATTTTTTGCAGTTTTTTCAAAAAACTTAAATATTCACCAAAAAAAAACAGCCCTTTTCAGGACTGTTTTTTTGAGCTCCAGTTTCCGGTTAGGAGCAAGTACACGGCTCATTTCCGCAAACAGGACACTTTTCTTCGTCCATAGTTTTGATCAATTAAGTGATAATTTCACCGATAGAAACGCTGACTAGAACATTTCTATCGTAGCCCCGTAGCATACATCAAATAAATAAGAAAATCAAGAGATAAACTTGGGTATAACGCAAGATAAATTTTTTGCGATTTTTCTCAAAATAATATAAGATAAAGAACATCGGCTCTATCGTCTAACGGTTAGGACGAGTGCTTTTCAAGCACTAAATTCGGGTTCGACTCCCGGTAGAGTCACAAAATGAAACTTGGTCGGGGGTGAGCGAAAAATGCGAGCGACGGCGAGCAAATTATTGTGGCTCACATAAACATTGCGTGCAAGGCGTTCAAAATACCCGTCGGGTGTTGGACACCCGAAGACCCGAAGACACAAAATTATTGATAACTTGTCTTTAATTGCATATAATTTAAAGAATGAATAAAAAGATAGATTTGCAAAATTTGCATAAAAAATGGACAGCGGAATGCGAATGCGAATTGAAAAAGAACGCGACGCAGGCGGTACCGGGGGTGGGCAGCGCCGAGGCGGAGATTGTTTTTATCGGCGAAGCGCCAGGACGCAAGGAAGACGAGCTAGGAGAACCTTTCGTCGGATCTGCCGGGAAATTCCTGGATGAGATGCTCGCTTTGATAAATCTAAAAAGAGAAGAAATATATATTACGAACATCGTAAAATACCGCCCGCCGAACAACCGCGACCCTCTCCCGGAAGAAAAGTCCGCCTGCCGGGAATGGCTTTTGGAAGAGCTCAGAATAATCTCACCCAAGCTAATAATTTTTCTCGGCCGACACGCAATGAATAATTTTTTTCCCGATCTGCAAATCTCCCAGGCGCACGGGAAATTATTAATCAAACCGTTCAAGGGCATGTCCACTAAATACTTTTTTCCGCTCTATCATCCGGCCGCCGCGCTCTATGACGGCTCAATGCGGGAAGTTTTGATCGAAGATTTTAAAAAAATTCCGAAGGTTTTGGAAAAAATTGAAAAACATTAGGCTTGGTATATAACCCGGTAGAGAATTTTGACAAAGTATAAATACGCCTGCAAAGCAAGGATTGTCAAAATCTACTAACCGGGTATAATCTTTAAAATGATAAAAAGAGACAAAATAAAAATACTCATCCTGGCTGCGGGGAAAGGCGTCAGAATGAAAAGCGACAAACCGAAAGCTCTGATGGAAGTGGCCGATCGGTCTATGATCGAACATTTACTTCTATCCATCGAAAAATCCGGCATTGATGACAGACCGGTGGTTGTGGTCGGCTATGGAAAAGAAAAAATAATGTCTGCGCTCGGCCCAAATTATGATTACGTGATTCAAAAAGAGCAGTTGGGTACCGGACACGCTGTCTCAAGCGCATACGAATTCCTGAAAAACAAAGCAGAGAACATCCTGGTCCTTCCGAGCGATCACCCTTTCATCACTTCCGAAACGCTCAAAGAACTGACTCAGGCACATTTGGATTCAGGTAGCACCCTGACCATGACAACGACTACTCTGCCGGATTTCAAAAAATGGCGGGCTTTTTTTTATACCAATTTCTCCAGAATCATCAGAAATAAAAACGGCGAAATCGTAAAAGACGTGCAGTTCAAAGATGCCAGCGAAGAAGAAAAAAAAATTACCGAAGTGAATCCAATTTATTTTTGTTTTGAGGCAAAATGGCTCTGGAAAAAAATAAAAACTTTAAAAACCGATAATGCTCAAAAAGAATATTATTTGACTGATTTGGTGAAAATAGCCATAGAAGACGGAATAAAAATAAAATCCATCAGCATAGACCCGCGCGAAGCGCTGGCCGCCAACTCCAAAGAAGAACTTGAAATGCTGGAGAAAATAATGATACAATCAAATCCATGAAAAACCCGTATCAAAATGCAATGGCCCAGTTGGACAAAGTCGCCAAAATCAAAGATTTTGGCGGCGAATTTATTACCCGCCTAAGACAGCCTGACCGAGATATCAGAATTTCCATCCCGATTAAAATGGACAATGGCTCTCTGAAAATTTTCGAAGGCTATCGAGTAGAATACAACAATCTGCTCGGGCCTTATAAAGGCGGAATCCGCTATCATCCCGAGACCGAAATTAATGAAGTGAAAGCGCTCGCTTTCTGGATGGCGTTGAAATGCGCCGTCGCCGGTATTCCGATGGGCGGAGGCAAGGGCGGAATAACCGTTGACCCGACGAAGTTGTCCAAAGGAGAACTGGAAAGACTTTCGCGCGGTTGGATCCAAAAGCTGGCCGATGTCTTGGGGCCCCGCAAAGATGTGCCGGCGCCGGATGTAAACACTACGCCAGAGATAATGGCCTGGATGGCAGATGAATACGCAAAAATAACCGGCGACAAAACCGGAGCAGTCATTACCGGCAAACCTTTGGGCCAAGGAGGATCGGAGGGTCGGGGTACCGCTACAGCGCAAGGAGGGTTTTATGTGTTTGAAGCCTTGAAAAAAGAACTTGATTTGCCCTCAAAATGCAGAGTGGCGATTCAAGGTTTCGGCAATGCCGGAAGCTGTGCGGCCGATATTTGGGATAAAGCCGGACATACAATCATTGCAGTTTCGGATTCCAAAGGAGGAATTTATGATAAAAATGGCTTAGATATTGGAAAACTTTTAAAATACAAAAAAAATACCGGCGCTCTTTTCGGTTTTCCTAAAAGCAAAAAAATCACCAACGAAGAACTTTTGGGATTGGAATGCGATTTATTAATTCCGGCCGCTTTTGAAAATCAGATAACGGAGACCAATGCTAAAAAAGTCAAAGCCAAAGCTATTTTGGAACTCGCCAACGGCCCGACCACTCCGGAAGCGGATGAAATTTTGTTCAAAAAAAGCATCCCGATTGTGCCGGATATTCTGGCCAATTCCGGGGGCGTCACGGTGTCTTATTTCGAATGGGAACAAAATTTAAAGCGGAAACACTGGACGGAAAAAGAAGTCTTCAAGAAACTCAAGCTGATGATGGAAGATTCCGCCAAGAAAATGCTGGAAAGAGCAAAAAAATCAAAAACAAATTTGCGCATGGGCGCCTTTATCCTGGCGCTTGAAAGGATTAAGGCAGGCATGAAATAGCCAAACATCTCTGACTTAACTTAAAATATTCTTTTAAAATACTTAAAACTCTGCGATAGCAGAGAATTAAGTAAGTAGATAATAAATAGTGGGTGTATTTGAAAAATTGAGATAAAGTGCTATAAATGAAGGGTCGGGCGGCTAGCTCATTTGGCTAGAGCGTGTCTTTGACGTAGACAAGGTAACAGGTTCGATTCCTGTGCCGCCCACTTTTTTTATGAAATTACTAAACAAATTTTTTAAGGAAGCAAACAAAAAAGAAGCAATCTCTTGGGCATTTTATGATTTTGCAAATTCTTCTTATGCGCTACTTATTTTAAGTTTTATTTTTCCGATTTATTTCAAAGAAGTGGTAGTGGGAATAGAGAAAGGTGATTTTTATTGGGGATTGCTTGTAAGTATTTCTATTCTTATTGGAGGATTATTGGCGCCAATTATTGGAGCAATAGCGGATTATGATTCGCGCAAAAAAATAAAATTTATTATTTTCGCTTTAATATCAATGATTGGCACAGCTTTTCTTTTTTTTACAGGTTCAAATAAATTATTACTAACCTCGCTTATTTTTCTGATCAGTAATATTGCTTTTGAGCTGGCGCAAACTTTATATGATTCTTTCCTGGCGCGCGTTTCCACCAAAGAGACTGTCGGCAGAATTTCCGGAATGGCCTGGGGACTCGGTTATATCGGCGGGGTTGTCGCAATGCTTGTTTTTAAGCCTCTATATGAAAACGGGTATGCCGGGGATTTTGAATTTGGATATAAGTTAGTATTTCCGCTGACCGCTTTATTTTTTTTACTGTTCGCAATCCCATCTTTTATTTTTATCAAAGAAAAAGCAGAAAGCAGAAACAAAGAATCACTTTCTACCCTTATAAAACATGGAGTAAAAAGTGTTCTGGGGACAATAAAAAATCTTAAACAGCATAAAAATATCGCTTGGTTTTTGCTGGGCTTTTATTTTGTAAACGATGCTTTGGTAACTTTCTTCGCTTTTACCCCGATTTATGCCAGAACAACTTTTGGAATGGAATTCAAGGAAATTTTCATCTTGCTCTTAATTGTCCAAATTGTCGCTTTTCCCGCGGCTACTATTTTGGGATTACTAAGCGACAGAAAAGGGTCGAAGAAAATTCTTTTATTTACTATCGCGATTTGGGCAATTATTATTGCTTTGCTTTCTGTCGCAACCACCAAAACCATGTTTTACATACTCGCGCTTTTGACTGCTCTGGTTATTGGTTCAAGTCAGGCTATAGCGCGTTCTTGGCTGAGCAAACTTGTTCCGGACGAAAAGCGATTTGAGTTTTTTGGATTTAACAGTTTTGCCAGCAAAATTGCGGCTACAACCGGCCCGGTCTTGTTTGGCGTGATTTCGGTCGCGACGGGCAATCAAAGATTCGCCATGGCCGCTCTTATCCCATTTTTTATTATTGCCTTTATAATTTTTGCCAGAATTAAAGAAGAAAAAACACTTTAACGATGAAAATACTTTCGATTGAAACATCTTGCGACGATACGGCGATTAGCATCATGGAAACCCGCCTTGCCAAGTCGAAGCAGGCAAAAGGAGGCATGACGAACGCCTCTTTCAAGGTGCTCGCAAATAATGTATCCTCTCAGATTGCGCTACATATCCCTTACGGCGGAGTTTTTCCGGTGCTCGCTAAAAGAGAACATCTTAAAAATTTGCCGATACTTCTTGAAAAAACATTAAAAGATGCCGGGATTTTCCGCGAGCGAACCCTTGCGCAGCGCGACGGCGCGAGCAGAGCAAAAATTCAGCAGAATTTTATGCGTGGTGAGTCTGCGGAAAATCCCGGCATCGATCTTATCGCAGTCACTTCCGGCCCAGGTTTGGAAATCGCGCTTTGGACAGGAATTGTTTTCGCTAAAGAATTGGCGAAAAAATGGAATGTTCCTCTCATCCCCGTGAATCATATGGAAGGGCACATATTTTCAGTTTTCGTAAAAAACAAAAAAAAATTTACAATCTCAAAAATTAAAAATCCAACTCTTGCTCTATTGGTTTCCGGCGGTCATACGGAACTCGTTCTGGTTAAAAAATGGATGAATTACGAAATTATCGGCGAAACAATGGATGACGCAGTCGGTGAAGCGTTTGATAAAGTTGCCCGCATGCTCGGCCTTCCCTACCCCGGCGGGCCGGAAATTTCAAAATTGGCCGAAGAAGAAAGGCGACGTTTGATTCCCCTCTTGAGGGGAGACTCGCTTGCGAGACGGGGTGGAAAATTCATCCACCTCCCCCTAAAGGGTACTCCTCAAGAGGAGAATAATTCAATCTCTCTCCCCCGCCCGATGCTTCATAGCAAAAATTTTGATTTTTCTTTTTCCGGCTTGAAAACCGCTGTTTTGTATTTAATAAAAGACCTTGGCGGATTAGAAAAAATAAACGAAGAAACAAAATCAAAAATAGCTTTAGAATTCGAAAACGCCGCTGTAGAATGCCTCGTTTATAAAACTGCCAAAGCAATTAAAAAATACAAAATCCGAACTCTTATCGTCGCCGGCGGAGTCTCGGCCAATCAACACTTAAAAAAAGAAATGCAAAAACTTGCCAGAAATACAAAAACAAATTTACTCTTTCCAACCAGGGAACTTTCAACCGATAATTCCATCATGATCGGCATCGCTGGGTATTTAAATCATATAAAAAACAAAAAAAAGGTTCCCAAATTGGATAGCATCAAGGCAACTGGTAATTTAAGGCTCTAATGTGATATTATTTGAGTATGCACGAAAAGCTACTCAAACCTTACGACTCGAAAACAACCGAAGAAAGAATTTATAAACTTTGGGAAGAAAGTGGTTTTTTCCAGCCCGAGGCTGGTGCGTCTTGGACGCATGCGCCAGAAACCAATCAAAATTTTGGGAAATTTTTTTCCATAATTCTTCCTCCGCCGAATGCCACCGGCGTTTTACATTTAGGTCATGTGCTTGAAGACTCGATGCAGGACACGATGATCCGCTACAACAGAATGCAGGGTAAAAAAACTCTCTGGCTTCCCGGAACCGACCATGCGGCCATTGCCACGGATTCGAAAGTCACAAAAATATTGGAAAAGGAAGGATTGAAGAAAAAAGACATTGGGAGAGAAGAATTCTTAAGGCGCGTTGATGAATTTGTGGCTGAAAGCCGAAAAACAATTGTCAGCCAGTTGCGAAGGGTAGGCGCCTCTCTGGATTGGTCCCGAGAAGCATTTACCTTGGATGAAAAGCGCAATCTAGCTGTTCGGACCGCTTTTAAACAGATGTATGACGACGGTCTTATTTATCGCGGACATCGCATAGTGAATTGGGATCCGAAAGGTCAGACGGTAATTTCCGACGACGAAATAATCTACGAAGAAAGAAAAAATAAATTTTATACATTAAAATACGGTCCTTTCGAAATAGGTACCGCCAGGCCGGAAACAAAGTTTGGTGATAAATATGTGGTGATACATCCGAATGATAAAAGATACCAGAAATGGAAACACGGCGATAAACTAACGGTAGAATGGATCAACGGTCCAATAGAAGCGACCATTATCAAAGACGAAATAATAGACATGGAATTCGGCACCGGAGTAATGACCATTACTCCGTGGCATTCACATGAAGATTTTGTGCTCGCGGAAAAATATAAGCTGGACAAAGAACAGATTATCGACCAATACGGAAAATTGCTCCCGATTGCAGGCGAATATGCAGAAATGAAAATCATCGACGCCAGGGAAAAAATCGTGGAAAAATTAAAAGAAAAAGGACTGCTGGTATCTGTTGATGAAAATTATATAAATCGCCTTGCCACTGCCGAGCGGACAGGCGGTACTATCGAACCGCAAATAATGCTCCAGTGGTTTATTGATGTAAATAAAAAAATTCCTTCTCGAGAGAACAAATCGCTCAAAACGCTAATGCTCGAACCCGTCAAAGATGGAAAAATAAAGATTTTGCCGGAACATTTTGAAAAAATTTATTTTAATTGGATTGAAAATCTACGAGATTGGTGCATTTCTCGGCAAATCTGGTATGGGCACAGAATACCGGTTTGGTATCGCAAAAAAGAAATTTATTGTGGAATAGATATGCCCAAGGACAACGGCCCCGCCGGGAACGGGGCAAGATGGATCCAGGATGAGGATACGCTCGACACTTGGTTTTCTTCCGGACTTTGGACTTTTTCCACGCTCGGCTGGCCAAACTTGAATGCGCCCGACCTAAAAAATTTCCACCCGACTAGTGTCATAAATCCCGGGTATGAAATATTGTTTTTCTGGGTGGCACGCATGATTTTGATGTCACAGTATTTGATTGATGAAATTCCTTTTAGAATAGTATATCTCCACGGAATACTTCGAGATTCCAAAGGGCAAAAATTTAGCAAGTCGTTGGGCAATGGCATAGATCCGATTCAGGTTATAGACAAATACGGGGCTGATGCGCTCCGGATGTCTATGATTGTCGGTATCGGACCCGGAGCGGATAGTAAATTTGATATTCAAAAAGTAAAAGCGTACGGCAAGTTTACAAATAAAATCTGGAATGCGGCGCGTTTTGTTTTGGACAATACAAAAGATTTTAATTTCCCCGAAATTCCCAAAGAAAATATGTATGACGAAGAAGATAAAAAATCGGACGAAGAACTGAGAATTTTAATGCAAGAAATCACCAAAGAAATGGACGAATATAAATTCTATATAGTGGCGGAAAAACTTTACCATTATTTCTGGCATACTTTTGCGGACATTATTATTGAACGATCGAAAAAGAAAATTTTGTCTGCCCGCAATGCTGACGGCATAGCTGTTGCAGGCGGGGAAAACAAAAATGCGGAATCGGCAAAAACTATCCTCTTCACGCACTTGATTACTTTGCTGAAAGCTTTGCATCCTTTTATGCCTTTCATTACGGAAGAAATTTGGCAAATTATAAATACCCGACGCAAAATCGGGACTCCGGTTGAAACATCGGAGCTCTTAATGGCAGAAAAATGGCCTTCTTAACAAGCGACCCGAAAATTTTAGGCTTGGCGTTTTTGGGCGGAATTATCCCTTCTCTTTTGTGGCTGTGGTTTTGGCTCAAAGAAGACGAAGAAAATCCTGAACCGATGGGGTTGCTCGCAATGGTGTTTGTGATGGGCATGCTAGCTGTTGTGGCTGTCCTGCCGATTCAAAAATTTATCCAAGCTCAAATAAGCTCGCCCGAAGGCCAATTAATTCTTTGGGCGAGTATGGAAGAAATATTGAAATATCTTGCCGTGTTAATCATTCTCTATAAAGTGAGCCATGCCAATGAACCGATTGATTGGCCGATTTATCTCATTACTTCGGCTTTGGGCTTTGCCGCGCTGGAAAATGCTTTGTTTTTAGTCAAGCCGCTTTCTGTCAGCGGAGCAACAGTAGGACTGCTTACTGGCTATCTTAGATTTCTGGGTTCTACCCTTTTGCATACTGTTTCAAGTGGAACAATCGGCATTGCCGTAGGAATTTCTTTTTATATGCGGGAATGGAAAAGAGGATTGTTTCTTTTCTTCGGGTTTTTGGTCGCCATCGCCTTGCATAGTGCTTTTAATTTTTTTATAATAAGGAATGAGGGAAATGACTTCTTAAAAGTATTTGCGTTTTTGTGGGTCGTCACAATTATCATTATGCTGCTTTTTGAAAAAGTCAGAAGAATAAGTTATTAAGATTATTATTAATCCCGACGTAAAGTCGGGACCCCGACAGAAATCGTCGGGGTTATAA
>JBBUAS010000019.1:0-13584 GCA_038058555.1 Patescibacteria group bacterium
ACATCTCTTCCCATTCCGAACAGAGCAATTAAGCCCGCTAGTGGCGATGATAGTCCTCTGGGCAAAAGTAGCTAGGCGCCAGAACAATGTATTTAAGCTAAAAACAGTAAATGAATATTTGCTGGTTTTTTGTTATAATCAATCCATGAAACTTTTACTTACATCCGGCGGATTAACCGATAAGAGAATACCTTGTTTTTAATAAATAAATTAATTCTTCATCAAAAAAGCCATATTTTATATGGCTTTTTTGATGCTTGCGAGCTTTTTGTGTTTTTATGTGGTAAAATCAAAGTATGTCTGAAAGTAACGTTTTCAAAACTCCAGATGCACAGATGCGCCAGAACCTAAAACTTGATCCCATGGAAGAGAATTTAGTAGAGCTTGGGAAATTTCGCACGGAAATTTTAGGACTCAGCCACAGACGTATTTCCTTGAGAGGCATAAAAGTTCAATATCTGACAGATGCCGATAGAAAATTGTATGAAAAATTACGAAGAGGCAAACTTGCTCTTTTGGATATTGATCAGGCAATGGAAACTTTGGCTCGGTTGCCAAACGATGACGAGTATGTGAAGAATCCGCTTCAGTTTCTTGCTTTTCTGGGGCGACAACTAGAAAATTTAGCTCCTCGTAAGCCTGTTAATCCGGAAAAAATTACTGCTAAATACAGATTAGATTAATTTATATTTTTAGTGCTATAATACTCTCATGACTTGGGCTTTCAAGCGGCAAATTTTTTATGTGGCGGTTTTACTTTTATTTATTTCGGTATTCGTTTTTTTAATAATTTATCCTAAATTAAATAAGGCTCCGACTTGTAGCGACAATAAACAAAATGGCACAGAAACGGGGATAGATTGCGGAGGATTGTGCGCGAGAGCTTGTCTTGCAAAAGTGGACGACATTTCTGTTCTCTGGTCCCGCGCTTTTAAGGTGATTCCGGGACGCTATAATGCGGTTGCTTATTTGGTCAATCATAACGAAAATACGGCGGTCAAAAAATTAAATTACCGATTCCGTTTTGCGGATGCCAACAATGTTTATATTGGCAAACGCGAAGGGAGTACTTTCGTCCCCCCCGGGGGCGCTTTTGCCGTCTTCGAGCCGGGGATAGATATCGGAAATTCCATTCCGGTTTATGTTTCCTTTGAATTTACCCAAACGCCTCTCTGGCTCCAAGTTTCGCCGGAAAAAGTTAATCAATTAAAAGTTTTTATTTCCGACATCCGGCTTACAGACGAAAAAACAAATCCCAGACTTTCCGCTGTTATAAAAAATAATTCGCTTTTTACAATTCCCAATGTAAACATAATCGTGATTTTATACGATAGCTCCGGAAACGCCCTTTCTACCAGCCGGACTTATTTGAGTCAGCTTAATCCGTTGGAAATTTCTGATATTAATTTCACTTGGCCGGAACCACTCTCCGGCACGGTGGTGGCGAAAGAAATAATTCCGATGTATGACATTTTTTCCGTTAAATTGCAGTAAATAAGCGAATAAATTTATGGCCGAAAAAGCCCTTAACAGAATAGACTGGATGCTTGTTTTCTTTATTCTTCCGATAATTGCGGGAGGGCTCGTAACGATGAAGTCTTTTGCGGTCTTAGAAGTTACCGGTGATTTTTTTAGTAGACAAGTTATCTGGGTTCTAATTTCTTTTGCGGTCTTTTTCATTTTTTCTTTTATTGATTTTCGTTTTTTGAAGCGAACGGACGTGCTGGTTTTTTTATTTCTATTTATGTCTCTGGCTTTGTTGGCGCTTATTATCTTTGGGCAGAAAAGCTGGTTTAATTTCGGTTTTTTTTCTTTTCAGCCGGTGGATGTAATGAAATTGGTATTAGTTCTTGTTTTAGCCAAATATTTTTCCCGCCGACATGTGGAAATCAGGGATATTAAACATCTCTTTATCTCCGGTTTTTACGCGTTTATACCTTTGGTTCTGGTTTTGCTTCAGCCGGACTTCGGTTCGGCGATGATTATACTTTTTATCTGGTTTGGCATGGTGCTAATTTCCGGAATTTCTAAACCACATTTATTTTTAGTGGTGGCAACTGGCGCGGTAATTTTTACCTCACTTTGGTTTTTTGCTTTTGCGCCATATCAAAAAGCCCGCATTTATAATTTTATAAATCCGTTAGCCGATATTCACAACACCGGCTACAATGTCTTCCAGTCAACCATTGCCGTGGGTTCCGGACAGCTTACCGGCAAGGGCTTGGGTTTCGGAACCCAATCCAGATTGAAATTTTTACCGGTACCTCAGTCTGATTTTGTTTTTGCCGCTTATGCTGAAGAATGGGGTTTGGTCGGTTCTTTTTTGATTCTTTTGCTTTATAGTCTGGTAATTTGGAGAATTTTATATAATGCCTCTTTAGGCGCATCCAATTTTGAAATACTTTTCGGTCTGGGCATTGCTATTTTTTTCATGAGTCATATACTCGTAAATGTCGGCATGAATCTGGGACTTCTGCCGGTGACCGGTATTCCGTTGCCTTTTATGAGTTATGGCGGTTCGCACTTAGTAACCGAATTTGCGGGATTGGGGATTCTGATGAGCATGCGCAAATATGCCAGAAGCGCCCATCGGGATGATATGAAAAATGAGTTTTTAGGAGCTTGAGTAAATTTTATAAATAAAATTATGACTATATTGGATGGAAAAAAATTAAAAGATGAGATTTTAGCCAAAGTAAAAAAGGAAGTGACTCTTTTGCCCTTCCGTCCGGTTTTTTGCGACGTTTTGGTGGGAAACGATCCGGTGTCGGCACAGTACGTAAAAATGAAAGCCAAAACGGCGGAAGCGGTCGGTCTTTCATTTCATAAGGCAAATTTTCCCGTTTCCATCACCACCGATGAATTAATCAAAGAAATAAAAATTTTGAATAAGGTTCCGAATATGTGCGGGATTATTGTCCAGCTTCCATTGCCTGAATCGATAGACAAGCGGGCGATCCTTGATAGTATTGACTCCCAACTCGATGTGGATTCGTTGGGAACGATGGCCGGAAGAAAATTTTACGAAGGGAATATAAATTTAGGTTTCCCGACGGCGCTGGCTTGTATGGCTTTGCTTGATTCTCTTCAATTGGATTTGAAAGAAAAAAAAATCGTCATATTGGGGCAAGGGATGTTGGTCGGCAAGCCTGTTTCCGCCTTGCTGCGTTTTCGGGGATTTCATCCATTTGATATTGATATCAATACCAAAAATAAAGAAGCACTTATCAAACAAGCGGATATTATAATTTCAGGCATAGGCAAAGGCAAACACATAATAGGGGATATGATAAAAAAGGGAGCAGTGCTTATAGATGCCGGAACTTCTGAATCAAGTGGTGCGATTGTCGGTGATGTGGATTTAGAGTCTGTCAGAAATGTGGCCGGTTATGTCTCGCCTGTGCCCGGAGGAGTGGGTCCAGTAACGGTGGCGATGCTACTGAAGAATGTATTAACTGTGGCGAAGAATAAAATATGAATAATACAGTTTTTTCCTTTTTTTATAATTTGGCGCATCAGTCGCAAATTTTAGATAGTGTTATAGTTTTTTTTGCCGTTTATTTTCCGTTTGTGGTGGTTTTTGGGGCTGGAATTTTTTTATTTCGATTTTTTAGTTGGAATCCCCAAACACCGGAATTTTTTAAAAAATACAAAGAATTTCTCCCGCTTTTTTTTTCGAGTGTTCTGGCTTATTGCTTGGCGTATATCTTAAAAATTTTATTTCATATTTCGCGCCCAATTTTAGCTTTGCCGGATATTCAACCTCTCTTAACAAAAACCTCTTTTTCTTTTCCGTCCGAACACGCGACATTTTTTATGGCTCTCGCTTTTTCCATTTTCTTTCTCCATAAAAAAGCGGGCTACATTTTTATGTTTTTTGCCTTCTTAATCGGCCTGGCTCGGATTGTTGCCGGGGTGCATTTTCCAATTGATATTTTAGGTGGGTTTATCTTGGGTATTGTAGTTGCGTTTGTAGCAAGAGACACAAGTCCGACTTGTGTCAAAATTTAATAAGTGTATAATTAAACTATGTCAAACAGAAAAGTTCCTCTTATGGACGGAGAGTATTATCATATTTATAATCGGGGAAATAGTAAACAGAAAATATTTATAAATAAAGAAGATTACGATTATTTCATTAAATGTCTTTTTTGTTGCAATACTTATAAAGGTTTTAGATTCAGAGATGATATTGTAAAACAAGGAATCGATGCATTTGATTTCAACAGAGGAGAAACAATTGTTTCTATTGGTGCTTGGGTTTTAATGCCAAACCATTTTCATATTTATATTACTACTAGTCACAAGTCGGACTTGTGGAACGATGAGGAGAAAAATCGTATTTCAGAATTTATGAGAAAAGTTTCGACCGCTTATGCAAAATATTTTAATGCAAAATATGGACGCACCGGTGGACTTTTTGAAGGCAAATTTAAATCTGTTCATATATCAAAAGATAATCAAGCAAAATATCTTTTTTCTTATCTTCACTTAAATCCAATTAAGCTTATTGACGCCAAATGGAAAGAGCAGGGGATTAAGGACGTAAAAAAATCTTTAGAATTTTTGCGTAATTATAAGTGGAGTAGCTATATTGATTTCATTTCTTCAAATTATCGAAAAGAATCTAAAATATTGGAGATAGAAAATTTTCCAAAATATTTTTCTAATATTAAAGATTTTAATAAGGAAATACTCACATGGCTTAAGTTTAAACATTAACACAAGTCGGACTTGTGTCTTTCTATTGCATATTTTGCGAGAAATGTGTAATATAGCTTTATATTTATGATCAAGAAATTAATTTTAGCCATTGTTGTACTTGTGCTAGGCGCAGGCGTAGCCTTTTTTGTTTTTAAGTCCGAGCCCAGATTAAATAAGAATTTTGAAGCCCAAAAATCTTTTTTCAAAAATCATCCTTTTCGTTTGGGATTGGATCTTTCCGGGGGTAGCCACTTAATCTACAAAGCTGATACTTCCGTTGTCCCGGAGTCTCAAGTAGGAGATTCGATGAACGCCCTGCGGGATGTGATTGAACGGCGCATAAATCTTTTCGGAGTTTCCGAACCGGTGGTGCAAGTCCAACACGGGGGATTTGTTTCCGGCGGAGGAGAGCAGTTGATTGTCGATCTTCCCGGCGTAACAGACGTCAAGCAAGCGATTGAGATGATCGGACAGACTCCGCTTTTGGAATTTAAAATCGAGGTGCCCAAAGGCACTCTTCAGGCAGTGACTGTTGATAAAGACGGGACAGCGGTTTTGGATGTGAATTCTCAGTTTGTTTCCACTGAATTGACCGGCCGTTATTTGCAAAAAGCGACTTTGGAATTTGATACAAACACCCGCGAACCGAAGGTAAGCCTGCAGTTCAACGATGTCGGGACGAAACTTTTCGCGGAGATTACGAAAAACAATGTCGGCAAAATGGTGGCGATTTATCTGGACGGCGCTCCGATCTCCACTCCGGTTGTCCGCGAAGAAATTCCCAACGGCCAAGCGGTGATTTCCGGAAGTTTTACTCCGACCGAGGCCAAACAGCTTGTCGGCCGGCTTAATTCCGGAGCCTTGCCTGTGCCCATCAGTCTTCTGTCAACTCAGACCATTGGCGCCATTTTGGGAGACAGCGCGGTCCAGGCCGGAGTCAAGGCTGCGATTATCGGATTTTTGCTGGTAGCTCTGTTCTTGATTCTTTGGTATCGTTTGCCCGGGCTGGTTGCCACTCTTTCTCTTTGTATTTTTGTTGCAATAATTTTGGCACTTTTCAAACTTTTGCCGGTTGCCTTGACCGCCGCCGGGATCGCCGGATTTATAATTTCCATCGGCATTGCGGTGGATGCCAATGTGCTTATTTTCGAACGGGTCAAAGAAGAACTGCGTTCCGGCCAAAGCATCAGCGATGCAGTGAAGCTTGGTTTTTCCCGGGCCTGGTTTTCAATCCGGGATTCCAATATTTCCAATTTCATCACCGCCGTTATCCTTTTCTGGTTCGGCACGTCTTTGATTAAAGGTTTTGCCTTGACGCTCGGCATGGGAGTTATTGTTTCCATGTTTAGCGCGATTACCATTACCCGGATTTTTCTTTCCACTCTTGTTTTTTTGGGAGAGGGGAAGATCGCCAGATTTTTATTTAGTTCCGGAATTTCAAAATAATTTTATGAACTTTATAACTTTAAAAACTTTCAACTAATTATGTTTATCATAAAACACAAAAAAATATTCATCGGCATATCAATCGTTTTGGTTATTCTTTCTTTCGTCTCCTTATCTATTTTCGGATTGAATATCGGTATTGATTTTAAGGGTGGCGCATTGGTTGAAGTTGTTTATAAAAACTCGCGTCCCAATCAAGAAGTCTTGAATAAATCCCTGGAAGCTCTCAATTTCGGCTCTATTCTTTTGCAACCAACCGGAGAGTTGGGTTATATCGCGAAGACTCGCGATATAAGCGATCCCGAACACACTTTGCTTCTCCAAGCACTTTCCCAAGATAACAAAAATTCTCTGACCGAAATGAGTTTTAACTCTGTCGGACCTTCGGTGGGGCGGGAGCTTATCCGAAAAGCGATTTTAGCCATTATTTTGATTTCTCTGGCGATAATTTGCTTCATTGCTTTTGCTTTCAGAAAAGTTTCCCATCTTTCCGCCATGGGTCACCACAGTGTCGCTTCCTGGAAATATGGAGTTATCGCAGTTGTTACTCTTTTGCATGACGTAGCCATTCCGGTCGGACTATTTGTCATCCTTTCCCGCTATTATGGCGCGGAACTGGATACTCTTTTTGTGGTGGCCATTTTGACGATTCTGGGTCTTTCCGTTTCCGATACGATAGTTATTTTTGACCGGATCAGGGAAAATTTAAGAAATCAGGCAACCGTCGCCAAAATAAATTTTAGCGAAACAGTCGGCCGCAGCCTGGAACAGTCTTTTGTAAGGTCTATCTGCACATCCCTTACCGTGATTCTGGTTCTTTTGGCGCTGTTCTTTTTTGGCCCTGTAACGACTAAGTATTTTGCTCTGATGCTTACCGCCGGAATGTTCTTCGGAACGTACTCTTCAATTTTCTTGGCTTCGCCGCTTTTGGTCTTAGTAGAAGAATGGCAGAAGTCTCGATCCGTCTCTCGCGGGAAAAAATAGCTTTTATATGTTATAATTTAAAGGTTCTAGATTATTATTTAATAATGCAATGATATGAAATATTTATTGATAGTACTAGGGGTTGTAGTTTTGTGGGTAATTTATATTTTTAATAGTTTAGTCACGCTTCGTACTCGCGCCGGAGAGGCCTGGGCGGATATCGAAGTGCAGTTAAAACGTCGATACGATTTGATTCCCAATTTGGTGAATACCGTCAAAGGCTATGCGACGCATGAAAGCTCCGCTTTCGAAAATGTCACCAAAGCGCGTTCGGCGGCGATGGGGGCAACGGGACCGACCGAAGCTCATGCGCAAGCGGAAAATATGCTTACCAGCGCCTTGAAATCTGTTTTTGCGATTGCCGAAGCCTATCCGGACTTAAAAGCCAATCAAAATTTCTTGGCTTTGCAAAACGAGCTTTCCGATACGGAAAATAAAATCCAAGCTGCCCGCCGATTTTATAATACCAATGTTCGCGATCTGAATATCTCTATTGAACAATTTCCGTCGAACCTCATTGCCGGCCCCTTTGGATTTTCCAAGAAAGAATTCTTTGACCTCGGCGACAACGATGCCGCGCAAAATCCCGTGGAAGTGAAGTTTTAAATGGCAACGCTTTACACCGAACAATCGAAAAATGTTACAAAAACATGGCTACTAATGACTGTGTTTTTCGTGGTGGTTATTTTGTTCGGCTGGTTTTTTAGTTTTTATTACGGCAATCCGGATATTCTATATTTTTTTGTGGCCTTCAGTATTTTGATGAATGTTTTTTCTTATTGGTTTTCGGATAAAATCGTGCTCACTCTGGCGGGCGCCAAACCAGCCAAAAGGGAAGAGAATTTTGTTTTATACACCAGTGTGGAAAATCTGGCTATCACCGCCGGACTTCCGATGCCGAAAGTTTATATTGTCAACGACCCTGCTCCAAATGCTTTTGCGACCGGCCGAAATAAAAATCACGCTGTCGTTTGTGTGACGACGGGGCTTTTGCAAATTTTAGACAAAGTGGAACTGGAAGGTGTGATTGCGCACGAACTTTCGCATGTGGGGAATCGGGATATGTTGCTTTCGACCATTGTCGTTGTTTTAGTCGGTTTTGTTTCTATTTTGGCGGATGTTTTTAGGCGTAATTTGTTTTTTAGCAGAAATAGAGACAGTAAAGAAGGCAGCGTGTTTTTGATAATTGGCATTGTTCTCTCAATTTTAGCGCCAATTTTCGCAGTTTTAATTCAACTGGCCATTTCCAGAAAACGTGAATTTTTAGCAGACGCCTCCGGAGCGCTTCTCACCCGTTATCCCGAAGGGCTCGCTAACGCGCTTCGTAAAATTTCCCAATATAGCCAACCAATGGTCCGTCAATCCAACACGATAGCGCATCTTTATATCTCTGATCCGAAAGGTTTACAAATTGGTAAAAAAATAAGTGGCTTGCTTGCAACCCATCCCAGAGTGGAAGATAGAATCAAGGCTCTAGTCGGGTAGCGTAGCTTGGTGTAAATTTTTTCCTCCTGCGCCCTTCTTCGGGCGCTTCGGGCTCAAAGCGGGACCCTCGGAGATAAAAAATTTACACCAAGCTACGCTTTTGTTATACTGAACTTATATGGATATTAAAGATGTTGAAAACCTGGCGGAATTGGCGAAAATAGACTTAACAGAGGAGGAAAAAGTGAAACTTCTTTCGGATGTGAAGGAGATTTTAGACTATGTGAAAGTAATAGAATCGGTTGAAGTGCCGGACGCGGAGACTGTTTATAGTATTCATAATGTATGGAGGGAAGATGAGTTAAAACCGTCAATATTCTCACGAGATTTAATCATTAAGCAATTTCCAGACTCACAGGACGGGTTTTTGAAAGTTAAAAAAATACTATGAATATAGATTTAAAAAATTTAACAATAGAAAAAGCGCATGACATGCTTATCCGGGGAGAATTTACTTCGTTTCAGCTTGTGTCCATTTGTCTGAAAAACATTCAAGAAAAAAATAAAGAATCGAATATCTTTCTGGAAGTTTTTGACGATGCATTGGATCAAGCGAAAAAAGCTGATGAGATAATTAAAAATGAAAAAGGCACCAAGCTTACCGGCATACCAATCGCGATTAAAGATAATATGTTAATAATGGGCAAAAAAACAAGTTCGGCATCTAAAATGCTAGAAAATTATGTCGCGACTTATGATGCTTTTGTAATTAAAAAATTAAAGGAAGCCGGAGCAGTATTGATAGGCAGGACCAATATGGACGAATTTGCCATGGGTTCTTCTACCGAAAATTCCGCTTATGGACCGGTTAAAAACCCTATTGACCCCACCCGTGTTCCCGGTGGGTCCTCGGGCGGAAGCGCAGCGGCAGTAGCAGCCAATATGGCCTTAGGCGCTCTCGGAAGCGATACAGGAAGTTCTATTCGTCAGCCGGCATCGTTATGCGGTGTCGTAGGAATGAAACCCACATATAGCGTCGTCTCGCGTTTTGGTATCACCGCCATGGCTTCAAGTTTAGACCAAGTGGGTCCGATTGCTAAAAATTCCGAAGACGCGAAAATAATTTTTGATTGCATCTCGGGCAAAGATGAAATGGATTCTACTTCTGTAAATTTTCTTGATTTTAAAATAACTCCGAATAAAAAAGTTGTCGGAGTTCCTCGTGATTTTCTAAAAGAGGGGATTGACTCCGAGGTATTAAAGAACTTTGAAGAAAGTTTGGAAAAGCTTAAGAAAATAGGGTATGTCGTAAAAGATATCAAAATGCCGTCCCTGGAATATTCTTTGCCGGTTTATTATATTATTATGCCGGCGGAAGTTTCTACGAATTTAGCCCGTCTGGATGGTATGAGATACGGGCTACGACAGGAGGGGGTAGATATGTTTGATACATTTAAAAAAAGCAGATCTGCGGGTTTTGGTCCAGAGACAAGACGACGAATGATTTTAGGCGCCTATGTGCTTTCTCACGGATACTATGATGCTTATTACAACAAAGCTTGGAAATTGCGCCATTTGATTGAAAGAGAATTTGCGTCAGTATTTCAAGATGTTGATTTTGTTGTTACACCGACAGCTCCCACGCCGGCATTCAAATTTGGAGACAAAAAAAGTCCTCTGGATATGTATTTATGCGATATTTTTACAACTCCGGCGAATATCGCGGGACTACCCGCAATCTCCATACCGTCAGGTTTTTCTGCCACGGGGTTGCCGTTTGGACTTCAATTTAACGGACCCGTTTTTTCTGATGATGCTGTTTTTGAAATCGGCAAGAAATTTGAAGAAATACAAAATAAGAATATAATATAACTTATATATGCAAAATTCGAACAATCTTCTTGGTGATTCGGTTCTTAATTCCAATTATTTTAATCCGGACTATTTATTCAGACAGGGATATTTTTATCTTAAGCAGTTTTTTAATTATCTCTTCAGCCAGCAAATGAGAAGTCTCGGAAGTACTGTCCTTTTTCTTTTTGCGATATTTTTTTTAACTATCATTTGCTATACGATTATCCGAATGCTGGAAATCAGGACAAAAGAACGCAAGCATCTGGAGCACGAAATTGCCGAATACGCACGCAACCAGGCGGAGCAAGAAAAGAGACTCCGGGAAGAAGTCGGAGGATCTAAAAATGTGCACTGGAGTCAGACCCTCGGCTATCTTTTTTCCCAGCATGCGAGCGATTGGAAGCTGGCGATTATTGAAGCGGACACGATGCTTCTGGGCTTGATGGAGCAACTGGGATTTAAAGGGGAAAACTTAGGCGATAAATTAAAAGGAGCCAATCAGGAAACTTTTCC
This sequence comes from Patescibacteria group bacterium, assembly GCA_038058555.1. Classification (GTDB taxonomy): domain Bacteria; phylum Patescibacteriota; class Minisyncoccia; order Phycocordibacterales; family UBA9973; genus UBA9973. The sequence continues at coordinate 10,927 of JBBUAS010000019.1, forward strand.
CCAGCTTACTACTGCCTGGGAAGTTCATACCATCAGAAACAGAATTGCCCACGAAGGCCTGGCCTTCGAACTCTCGCACCACGAAGCCAAAAGAATCATTGCTTTGTACGAAAAAATTTTCCACGGATATGGGTATATCTAGCGCTTGAGTGTTGCGGGGTCACGAATCGAACGTGAGTCTTAAGGTTATGAGCCTTACGAGATGCCTCTTCTCTACCCCGCTATCGTGTGATTTTACATTAAAAATTAAACTTTTGCAACTGAAAATTTGAAAAATCTATAAAATATGGTATTCTCCAGTTATGTCGACGTAGCTCAGGCAGTTAGAGCGGGCGTTTCATAAGCGCCAGGTCCCAGGTGCAACTCCTGGCGTCGACACAAAATAAAAAACTCTTTGAAATTATACAATTTTATGTATAATGAAAATATGCGGGCGTAGCTCAACTGGTTAGAGCGCATCCCTGTCACGGATGAGGTTGCCGGTTCAAGTCCGGTCGCTCGCGCAAGAGTGAACGAAGTGTAACTTTGGCTTGCAGACGATTGCTCTAAATGTTATCATGCGAGCATGAAGAAAGTTTATCCTATAGAAACAAAATATGGAGTTTGGAATACTTACATCTGGTACGACAAGAGAGACAAGGCTTACCTTGTAGAAATACCAAGCTTTAATAATGCGGCTACTTTCGGAAAATCCTTGGCCGAAGCAAAATATATGGCACAAGATCTTATAGAGTTGCTTTGCACCGTGGCTTTTGATAAAGGACAGGTAGTCATAGACGATGCTCGTCGCGTTTCAGGAAGAGGAAAAACTGCCCGCCTAAGCGGAGCGGTAAAAGTGCTTGTATGACAATATTGCCGCTACTCACTTCTAGGGTGTTACTCAGAGCTCTACTCAAAGCTGGTTTTAGAGTAGTGAGGCAAAAAGGGTAGCCACATCCACCTTGAACATCTTTTAGATCCCTCTCGTGTCACACAAGTAGCAGTTCATGCCTCACGAATTATTCCACGTGGCACACTTTCTGCAATTTTACGGCAAGCAAAAATATCAGTGGTGGAGTTATTACGGCTTTTGGGTAAAAGATAAAAAAGATTTTAGTAATTATTTAAAATCTGGTATATAAACATAACCATTATGTTGGCGTATGGCAGTTCCCACTTCCCGCCAGGGGACGGGCAGGCGTTCACTAGTCCGCCAAAAAATAAAAAACGCCTTAAGACGTTTTTTATTTTGCAATTTTTCCCAAAAGGTCGCTGGTTTTTTCTTTGACCCAGGCGTTGAAGTCGCTTATATTTGCCGAAGACTCCGCGCCGGATTCAACCTGGGCGGTCATTTGTTTTTGGGGAAAAGTATCAAGTACCATCGGCGAATCTTGGGGGAAAACACCTACTAGGACGGCGACAGCAGAACTGAAAACATTGCCAACCATTTGTCCTGTTTTTTCAACAAGACTTATTAAATTACTTCCAAGAGCAATGTAAAAATTTTCTGTTCTTTCCATTATTTTCTCTATCCAGTTTTCCGTATTTTCCTCGCGGATAGTCGTCGCAGAAGTGCCTGAATTTGCGGAAGAATTCCAAATCGTGCGGACGCAAGCCAATTCATCTTGGCAGTCGAACTTGACCCATCCGCCTTTTTCTCCCGTGGCCCAAGCATAACCCTTCCATTCGCCATTTTTCGGATCTATTACCACTTTTTGTCCGGTGACGGCAAAATTAATGTAACCCGATTCGCTCTTGGCATATCCCGCCAGCAGGCCGGTTTTAGAGTCGGCAAAATAAACGCCTCCGCCTTCCTCTTCCGGCAGATTAAAAACAATAGAACCGAGTTCGTTGCCGAAGGCTGTTCCGCTCAAGCCTTTTTCGCTGTCAATTACGAGAGGGGATTCGCCTTTATCAAAATCAATCATGCCCGAAGGCGGATTCTTGCAAACCGCGTCTTTGCAGACCAAGGCTTGACTGCCGGCCAGAATAGAGCCGGTCAAGGCGGATGCATTTTTTGCGGATATAAAAATAAAGGCAAAAATGACAGTTAAAACAAAAAATGTATAATTTTTAATTTTACAGTTTTCAGTTTTCATATGTATTTATCTTAATCCTTTTTATTTTTTTTATCAAGTTTTAAGGCATAGGCTCCGGGGCCGGTTCTGTCTCGGCCTGGGTCGGGATGGTAGGTTCTGAATTACCACCTCCCTCGCTTGGATCGAGGACTCCTCCTACATTAGGAGGAGAGGATTCCGGCTCTAGAGCATTTTCCGGCGCTGGAGTTGCCGGGGATTCCGGGGCAGAAGCTTCCGGAACTGCCGGCGTCGCATCGCCTGCCTGCCCCGCATCATCTGCGGGAGCGGATTGGTCCGAGAGACTGGGCAATTTCGCTTAGCTCAAAACTCCAGCCTAAGCCTGTATATTATATCAAGAAAGAGCCTGACAGAGAAAGAAAAAAGTGGGGATAACCCCTCACATGCTTAATTGCATGTGAGGGGTGGGGAGAACTCTTAGACAGAAAAACGAAAATTATTTTTGCAAAAAAAGCCGAAATCAATTAAGATGCTTAAATGGGGGTTTGCCGTCGTAGTCCCGATGTTTTTGTAAAAACAAAAAATCGGGATCCCGATTTTACGAAGTAAACATCGGGACTCAGTTGGTTCCTTGAAAGCCGAT
>JBBUAS010000020.1:0-9487 GCA_038058555.1 Patescibacteria group bacterium
CTATTTTAATAATATTTTCAAAATTTTGTTTATGGACTTGAATGGAAAAATAGGAACCTAAATTAAATGACTTTAATTTTTTTTCGTATTCTTCTTTTGTGTATTGAATATTTTCTATACAATATCTTTTGTTTCGAAGATTGAAGCACATAAAACAATTCTGACAATTTCTACAATCATATAAAAAATATGAATCGATACAGTCTCGAGAATGCCAAGAATAAAATAATCTAAAAGAATGATGACATTCAGAAATATCATAAGATTTTGAACAATAGAAACAAATTATCGCATCAATAGAATTTTTAACTTCCAAATTTCTATACGAATAAAACAAATCCTCACACTCTACCATTGAACGAGACAAATAACAGTTTTTAGAGTTCCAAACATCATCGCACCAATCACATTTTGTATTTTTGGTACCATCTTGGTGTGGATGAGGAACTTTTTCCTGAAGCTCTTTCAGTTGTTCAAAAAATGGCCGACTTGAGTCGTAATCCATCCCAAAATTCATAGCGTCCCATTTGTCGCTATACCATTCGAGTGATGTATAAATCGGATACCGATTATCCTTCGGAAGAACCGTAATCAAACTATCTCCGGAAAGATCAGACTTACCTTTACGAAACTTCCCAAACATCCAAAAGGATAAATGTAATTTTATCCGGCAGAAAAAACACAAGGTCGGCAATTCAATATCCACTTTTTTATATAAAGCCAATTCCCCTTCTGTAATGGTGAAGTTTTGCCTGCAGTGTTCGCAAATTCTATTTTGGCTCTTTGTATTCATACACATTCACTCGCGCTGGGCGCATGACGCGTTCGCCCAGTTTGTAGCCTTTTTGGATGACCGTGGCTACTTTGTGTTCGTTTTCTTTTTTGTCCGTCTCCACCACATCGACGGATTGATGAATATTCGGATTAAAAACTTCCCCCACCTCCCCGATCGGTTTTACTCCGTATTCTTCAAAAATTGTATTCATCTGGGTGTAAATATGTTCCACCCCCCGGCGCCAATTTTCGTCTACTTTTTCCCAAGCCTCTTTGTTCGCAAAAGCCATATTAAAACTATCAACCACCGAAAGAAAACGAGTCAAAATTCGTTCTCGCATGCTTTCGGAAAAATGAGCCTTCCGGTCGTGTTCTTGTTTTTTGTAATTGATAAAATCCGCCCGCTCTTTCTGCCAACCGGTCAAATATTCAATGTTTGTGGCGTTAAGCTCGTAGTTTTCTTTTTGCGCCTGTTTCAAATCAGCCCTGAATTTCTTAAGGGTTTTCTTCAAATCCTCTTCCCCATCTTCATTAAATTCAAATTCAAGAACCTCGGCCTCATTTTCAGGTGGAGTAATTTCTTTTTCCTTTGTCTCGCCTAAGCTTTGAGCGTCGGCGGATTCTTCTTCATCGCTCATAGCTTTATATTAACACAAAAATTAACGCTTGGACCACTGTGGCGCCTTGCGAGCTTTTTTCAATCCGAATTTTCTGCGTTCTTTGGCTCGAGGGTCGCGTTTTAAATATCCCAAGGTTTTCAAATTTCCGCGCAAGGTGCTATCGGAGAGAACAAGCGCTCTCGATAATCCATGACGTATCGCCTCCGCTTGAGAGTGAATTCCCCCGCCCAATACGCGCGCTTCTACCTCCCATTTGGTATTTTTTACTCCCCCTGTGGATATTCCTTTCACCATCGGGTTTAAAATTAAACGGCGCATTTCCTCCGTTTTAAAATATTCCTTGGCATCTTTCCCGTTTACAATAAAATGCGATTTGTCAGATTTAAAAATACGTACTCGAGCTGTTGAAGTTTTGCGTCTTCCGACTGCTTCTACATACCCGCCTGCAACACTATGCGTAGCATTTCGGGCAGGTTTTTCTTTTTTTGTGTTTTTTTCCATATGTGAATAAATTTTTAATTTCTAATTTTCAATTTTCAATTTTCAATTTTCAATTTTCAAGTGTTTCATCATAACTCTGCGTAATTTGTTGTCGGGAAGCATTTGAAGAGTCGCAAGTTTAAGCAATTCTTTTAACCCTCTTTTCTCGGCTGTTTCGGTCCCTTTTAAAATACGCAGTCCGCCCGGAATGCCGGAATATCGGGTATGATAAATTTCTTCCAGCTTCTTGGTTGTAATACGAATTTTTGAAGCATTGATAACGTTCACCGGAAAACCAGAATAAATATTCCGCTCAAAAGTCGCCTTAGTCTTGCCCATCAAAGACATTGCCGCCTCGCTGGCGACTCTTCCCAGAGTTCTGCCTGCCGCATCTATTGTTTTTATTTCTTTTTTCATTTTTTTTGTCATTATTTTATGTTATGTGATATGTGAAGCGTTAAACAAATTCTATCATCGCCATCCTGGCGCCATCTGATTTTCTGGCTCCTAGTTTTAAAATTCTGATATATCCCCCTTTTTTGTCAGCATACTTTGGCGCAATAATTTCAAAAAGTTTTTTAATTTCTTTGTCGCGATTGGAAAGCTTGGAAATCATTAATCGACGAGTCGCCAAATTGCCTGTTTTGGCGCGAGTTATAAGTTTTTCCATAAAAGGCCGAAGTTCCTTGGCTTTTGGTTCGGTTGTTTTTATTTTTTCGCGCACAATCAAGTTAAGCGCCAGAGAATTAAGCAGAGCCTGCCTTTGCACTTTCCCTCGTCCGAATTTTCTATTACTGTTATGGTGTCTCATAAAATTGGGTTATAAGTGTTAACTGATAGGTTCTAGTTATTCCTTAAGATTAAGACCGAATTTATTTAAAACTTTTTTAATCTCGGCAATTCCTTTCTCGCCAATACCCTCGACTTCCAGCAGATCTTCGCGTTTCTTTCGAGCCAAACCTCCCAACGTTCGGATATTCGCGCCGGTCAAGGCGTTCAGGGTACGAGTGGAAAGATCCAGGCTGTCAGTGCGAGTTTTCAAAACATCCGCAAAATCGTCTTTTTTATCCTTCCCGACGCTTTCGGTCGGGATCCCGACCCCTTCGGGCGTCGGGACTTCGGGCGTCGGAGCTTCCGGTTCTTTAAAATCAATAATAGCCTTTAATTGACTAATCATAATTTCGATGGATCGTGAAAGCGCCTCGCGGGCGGAAAGCGTGCCGTCTGTTTCAATCGAAATTCTTAGACGATTGTGGTTGGTTTTATCCCCAACCCGCATATTTTCAACCTCGTAAGCAACTCGGCGGATCGGGGTAAAAATTGCGTCAACCGCGATTGTCCCAACATCAACTTTTTCTTTTTGAAAATTCTCTTTGGCGATAAAACCCAAGCCTTTTTCAATTTTCATTTCTATATTCAAATTTATCTTGCCGGTAACTTCCGCGATATGAAGCTCGGGGTTTAAAATTTCTACTTGTCCGCCTGTCTTGATATCTCTCGCCAGAATCTCCTTGGGACCTTTGATAGAAAGCGTCAGAGTCTGGGGTTCATCTGAAAGCATTTTGAAGCGGGCTTTTTTCAGATTTAAAATCATTACGATTACATCTTCTTTAATTCCATCCATGGTTTGAAATTCATGCGACACGCCATCAATCTTGATAGAAGTAATACTGGCGCCCGGCAAAGAAGAAAGAATTATCCTTCTCAAGCTGTTGCCCAAAGTATGGCCGTATCCGGGATACAGACCATCTATTTCAAATATTCCCTTGTTTTCCTCTTCTAAAACAACACGAGGCTTGGAAGGCATAATTATTTTATATTCAGGCATAAAATTTTTTTTAATTAATAATATTTTAACGGCTGTAAAATTCTAATACGGCATTCAGGTCAAGAAAGGTTTCAATATTTTTGGGACTGGCTAAAATATGTCCCTCCAGGCTATTTAAATCAAAGGAGAGCCATCCTGGAGGATTGTAATCTTTGAGTCTGTCCGTCAAGTTGTCAAAAATTTTCTTGCTTTTGCTTCCTTCGCGAATTTTTACAACATCTCCTGTTTTGACTCCGTGCGACGGAATAGTGACTCGATGATTATTAACAATAAAATGTCCATGCGAAACCATTTGCCTGGTAGCGCGCCGGCTAGCCCCAAGACCCATTCGGTAAACTACATTATCCAAACGGGATTCGAGTTGCTCGTAAAGTTTTGGGACCGTGCCTGCTCCTTTAATTTGAGAAGCTTTTTTAACATAATTAGAAAGCTGGCGTTCTGATATGCCGTAGGAAAAACGTATTTTTTGCTTTTCCAGAAGTTGCGTCCCGTATTCAGTGGGAGCTTTGGGACGACGTCCGCCGGACAAAGACCCTTTGGCGGATGAGGTAAATTTAGCAGTTTGACATTTGTCATAAACCCCGGGACCCAGTCTTCTGCAAATTTTAAATTTTGGTTTTGAAATCATGGCTGATTTTTATACTCTTCTGGGTTTTTTGGCTTTTGGTCCATTATGCGGTACCGGCGTCGCGTCCAATATGGAAGTAATCTCAATACCATGAGCCATAAAAGCTCTGATAGCTGGTTCACGCCCGGAACCAACCCCTAAAACAACCACATCCGCGTCTCTTACTCCAAGAATGGCCGCCCGACTGCCAATCACATCACCTACTTTGGAAGCGGCAAATGGAGTTCCTTTTTTCGCTCCCCTAAAACCCAAACTTCCGGCGCTTGACCAAAATAATGTGTTCCCTAATTTGTCCGCAAAAAGAACTTTCGTATTATTGAAGGTAGCCTCAATATGCAAAACACCGGAAACAACTTTCTTCTTAGGGGTTTTGGGAGGAGCAATTTTTTCTTTCCCGACCCCTGTTGGGATCCCGACTTCGGTCGGGACATTTTCTTTTTCGGTTGTAATTTTTGTTTTACCCATTTTAGGTTTTACTTTCTTTTCTTTTGCCGGAGGCCATAGTCTTTCGGACATTGCCCCGGATGGTTCGAGAATTTGTCTTGGTACGCTGTCCCCGAACTGGCAATCTTTTCATGTGGCGGACACCTCGATAGCTTTTTATATCTTTTAATCTTTTAATGTTTGCCGCTATTTCTCTTTTTAAGTTTCCCTCAATCAAAATTTTTTCCACCACAGCGCGGATGCTGTTTTCTTCATCGAGAGTCAAATCTTTGGCTTTCTTTCCAACATCAATACCGACTTGACCTAAAATTTTACGGGCAGAAGAAACACCAATCCCATAAAGGCAAGTCAAGCCAATCTCAAGTCTTTTTTCATTTGGTACTGTGATTCCAAGAATTCTCATGGTAAATTATTGTTTTTGCTTGTGTTTTGGATTGGAACAAATTATTCTTAAATGCCTGGCTCTTCGGACCATTTTGCAATTATCGCAAATTTTTTTCACGGATGATTTTATTTTCATAAAAATTTACCTCAGGACACAAACAGAACAAAAACAAGGAAAAAACCCTTATTTTTCAACACTATAATCTTTCTTAAAATGTAAACAAACCGTAGGTACTATGATACACTATATTAAAAAAAATTACAACCTTTTAACTATCCTGCCTTTTCCTCCGTAAGAATCGAGCACGACCTCTACCGAATCCCCGATTAAAACTTTAATTCTGTGCATCCGCATTTTCCCGCCCAGATATGCCAGAATTTCTTTTTCACCCTCTTCTTTGTTTTCTGTCTGCGCAGGCAGGTCTAATTTTACTCTAAATAAAGTGCTTGGGAGCGCTTCGGTGACTACTCCTCGCGCCATCACTATTTTTTCATTTTTCGAATCGATCATGAATAGGTTATAACTATAGTAAAATCAAGAAATTAAGTCAAGTTTTTTAAGCAAAATTATTCCGGATAATTCACGATTACTTTGATATTTTTTGCTTGATCGGGAATAGACATTTTCCACATCGGACTAAGGGTCAGAATGGCGGAATCAATATTTCCGTATTGGGAAAGTATTTGATTAAAATCTTTTTTTGATTTTCCCAGCAACTCACCGACAAATTTATTAACGTCAAGCTTGGAAACGATTTTCGCGGAACCGGATAAATTAAAGTCTACATTTTTCACACTATCAAATGAAAAGCTGTCCCTGTTGAAAAGTGAAAAGGTTAAATCCTGAAGATTGGAGATAAAAACATCACTTCCGTCATATTGAGGAATACTATCTTCGGCAATTTTCTTCGCCAGTTTTTGCTCATTAAAAAGAAGGCCGTAAAGAGTACCCTTCAGGGTTATGGTCAGATTGTTATCCTGGGCAACAAGCGGGACATTGGCATCATCTGCACTGAAAAAGGTGGCATTTTTAAATAAGATAAATCCGTTCGGAATTTGATCGCTTGCTTTTTTGAAAAGTTTCGTTTGAAGGATATCTTGCAAGCCATCAAGGGCAGTCGCCTTTTCAGAGTCAGTTATCGCGGGAGCTTTTCCTTTATATCCGCCGGTAATTTCTCCTTTGGATCTGGCATAAAATTTAGAGTACTTGGATGTTCCTTTGAAGCCCACAATCGTGAAGTCGAGCGGAGCGCTGTTGTAGTCTGTCCCGGCATTGGCCGCATAAATTTTCACTTCCACTGATCCCGGAATGTCCTTATTTATTTTTCCCGGCACAATTACTGCTTTTTCGGTTTTATAAATTTTTCCATTGGAGCCTTCCAGTCTGGTATCCACGTTAAGCGATTGGGGAGAAGAACTGAAAGCATTATAAATCACCACCGTACCTCTGGCTGTTTCTTTTACATCTTTCTCTCCGCTAATTTGTATGTTTTTGTTTTCAATCCCTTCGATAGCTATTAAATCAAAAGATAAATCGCTCGCATTCGAATTTTTGACGGCAGATAAATTTTTATTCAAAACCACTTCCTTTATTTTTGGATTCACTTTTATTTCCGCTTTGGAAAACATGAAAGAAATGGCAAAAATAAAAAACACTATGGAAACAAACGCCACAAGCCAGAGAAGATATCGAGATCTGTTTTTAGCTTGAGTCACTCTCAGCTCATCTTTTTGTGCTTCTTTGGGCGGTTTTTCTTTTTCTTTGGTTTTTTTTTCGACATGTCGGACTTTTGTCATGTCTTCTAGCAGATGTTTGGGCATAATTATGTTTTGGTTAAAAAACGATTAATGTAAATGGAATCAATAATTAGAAACGGCTCGCGAATGACCGGTTCTTCAAAGACAGCAATGCCGTGAAGCAATTCCGTGCTTAAAAAAATAACCTTGAACTTTGACTCGGTTAAAGTATATTGGTTAAATTGTTCTGTTTTGATTGTTTCGGAGAAAAAATTCGCTAAATCTTTATCAATAGCTATATAAATAGTCGCCGGAATAGAAATATCATTGGAGAGATTCGCCAAAGATTCTTGAAATTTTTTAAGCCATTTTGTTTTCAGTTGGTCTATGGTCAAGGCAAGTTTTTTAGCGACGGATTTTTGAGCGTGCTCGTCTTTAAAAAGAGAAATTAAAGAATTCGCCTCGCTTAAGGTGCAGCCCAAACTCGAAGCAACTCCGCGGGTCAAAAAATTGCGACCCAAGGGAAATGAGATCGATTCACGCAGCATATTTTTCTTAATCATGGAAATATCCGTCACTTCCCCGCCAATATCAACCAAAAGAAAATTTTCCTGCTGCATATACATATCGCGCACCACCGTAAAAGAAGCAAGCACAAAAGAAGAAAATTTTATTTTTTCGAAATGAAAACATTTTCTTATCGTATCTTCTATTTTTTTTAACACCTGTTCTCCGCTCATAGAAATAAAAATAACCATTTCCAGTTCTTGAGCTTTTTGATTTAAGGGCTTAGCCGTTTCATAGCCATTTAATATCGTTTTGATATTTTTAAGTTCAATGGTCCGAACCTTATTGCCGACATTCTTGTTCTTGGCTGAATGTTCTTCCTCAAATAAATTTATCTCTTTTTGAATCAGATCGTCGGCTAATTTGGCGGTAAATATAAAAGGCGTATTTTTTTTGAAATTGATAACTCGCGTTTGCGAGACATACCAAGGCGAAGAAAGAATGCAAAAAATATGTTGTGGCGCGCCCAGACCGGCCGCATAAATTTTATCAACAACAATTTTTAGTGTTTGGGTCGCCAGAAACAAAAATCTGTCGGTATCAATTTTTTCTTCGAGAACTATCGGTTCCCGGATGGAAAAAATTATTTTCGGAATTCCGGATTTTTGCGCCCAAAAAAGCGCCCCTCCGACCGAAGAAGATCCCAAATCAAAAACCAGCACTAATTCATCTTTTTCTTTATGTCCGGAAAAAATATTCATAGTCAGATTATAGCATAACTTATTATAAAATCCCGACGCTTTTAGGTCGGGATCCCGACTTTACGTCGGGACTACAAAAGCACCGCTTTGATGCGTCTGATTCCCTGCGCCACCGCTTCTTCTTTTTGAATTTTAAAATACCCCAATTCGGAAGTGTTTTTTACATGAGGTCCGCCACAGAATTCTTTGGAAATTGGATTTCCATCCTTATCCTCAAGAAAATAAAGAGATACAATTTCCGGATACTTCGCGCCGAATTCCATTTCAGCGCCGATCCTTTCCGCCTCAGCTAAAGGCATCTCGCGACGAATGACATCTAGACCTTGTTTTATTTTATCATTGACCCAGTCTTCTACTTTTTTCTTTTCTTCTTCGGTTAATTTATGGTCACAAAGAAAATCCATCCGCAAGCGCTCTTCGGTGATATTACTCCCCCGCTGTTTGATATTTTTATCCACCACCGCCTGCAGTCCGGCCAAAAGCAAATGATGCGCGGTGTGAAGCTTGATGGTTTTTTCATTGTGATTCGCTAGTCCCCCCTTGAACATCCCGGCCGATGAAGTCTGAGAAAGCTTTTGGTGTTCGGCCATTTTTTTATTAAAATCTTCCAAATCAATTTCTTTTCCTTTTTCCTTGGCAAGTTCGAGGGTTAATTCGATTGGAAAACCGTAAGTAGTTGCCAAAATAAAAGGGTCAATGCTTTTCTCGAATTCTTTTAAACCACGTTCAAGTGTTTCTCTAAATTTATTTTCTTCTTTTTGAATTTCTCCTTTGTCATCGAGAACATATATTCCTTCATAAATTTTTTTTATTTTTTCAACTTCGTCTGCAAGCGGTTGCTTGGAAAATCTGACTGCCCGTCTGATCAAGCGACGAAGAATATATTCTCGCCCGGTATTGGAAGGAACTACGCCATCCGTTATCATAAAAAGAGAAGTTTTGATGTGATCGGCGACAATCCGTTCTTCTTTGGTTTTTTCGCTATTAAATAAATCCGTTTCATAAACATCGTTTTTCTTTTGCGCCTGCACCAAAAGCCTTTCCAGCCCCATTCCCGTATCAATTCCCTTGATTTCCAGAGGCTGATATTTTCCATCTTTAGTTTTATAAAATTCGTTGAAAACAATATTCCAGATTTCCACGCCGTTGATGTAAATTTCCGTGGTCGGCCCGCACGGACCTTCCTCTCCAGTCGGTCCCCAAAAATTATCCGCACGATTGTGGTTTTTTATTTTTAAATTGGAATCTATTTTTTGCCAAATTTCTCGCGATTCAACATCTTCCGGCGTTTCTTTGTCTCCCTCAAAAACAGAAACATAATCTA
>JBBUAS010000021.1:0-1780 GCA_038058555.1 Patescibacteria group bacterium
TTACTCTTGGGGCCTAGTCCCGAAAGGATTGTTTAGAGATTAATGCTTTTTTGTTTCCTATTTATATATTTCACCCCCTTGCCCTCCGAGCACTCCCCCTTCGCAGGGGAAGCAAATTTTCTTTAATTTTTTTTAGCACCCCTTCTATATTTTTATCTATTTCACTATTCCAAAATCTTAAGACTTTCAATCCTAAAGTTTCTATATAAGCATTTCTTTCCTTATCATAATCTTTTGCATCTTTGTGAAGAGAGCCGTCTATTTCAATCACCAAATTTTTTTCTTTGCAATAAAAATCAACTATGTAAGGTCCTATCCCGTGTTGTCGCCTGAATTTTACACCAAGCTTATTGTTCTTTAAGTAAAACCAAAGTTTCAATTCTTGTGGGGTTAAGGATTTTCTTAATTCTCTTCTGCGAGTTAAAAACTTTGATTTATTAAATATTTCGTACATGTGAACATATTATATAAATTTTTTCCTCCCCTGCGAAGGGGAGGGGGACTTCATGTAATCATGAAGGCGGAGGGGTGGGTCTGTATTAATGCTTCACCCCCTTGCCTCGATAAAAATCGAGGCGTTACCCCTTCGCAGGGGGAATTAAATGGAGGAGTAAATAATTATATTTACTCCTCAGCGAGATCCACTACGCTCTGCACTTCTTCGAAGGAAGTAATCCCGCTTAGCATTTTTACCAAACCGTCTTGGCGCATCGAGAGAATGCCTTGCACACTGGCCACTTTTTTAATTTCCCGCTCGCTTGGGTTCTCGGGCATTATTTTTTCTATCATTTCATCTGTTTTAATCGCTTCAAAAATACCGATGCGGCCTTTGTAGCCGGTGTTGTTGCACTTGTCGCAGCCAACCGCGACAAAAAGTTTCAGGGGAGCATCGGGATTGATGTTGTAATTTGAAATTTTCTTGCCTTCGGCTGTCATTCCGTCGATGATTATTTTGAGGGTTTTTATTTCTTCGGGAGTATTTTCTTTTTCTTTTTTGCAAAATTGGCACAGCTTGCGGACCAAGCGTTGGGCGATGGAAAGAGACAAAGCCGATACCAGAATTTTCGGATTTACTCCGAGATCAATCAGGCGGGGGATGACTCCGGCGGCATTATTGGTATGAAGAGTGGAGAAAACAATGTGACCGGTCAAGGCTGATTGGACGGCGGTTTCGGCGGTTTCCTTGTCGCGAATTTCTCCGACCATCACCACATCCGGATCCTGACGGAGCGCCGAGCGCAATCCTTCCACGATAGTGTAGCCCTTGGCGTCGTTGGTTTGCGTTTGGGTTACGCCCATTAAGTGATATTCTATCGGGTCCTCAATGGTTATTATTTTTATTTCCGGAGAATAAATTCTTCTTAAAAAAGCGTAAAGAGTGGTTGTTTTTCCGGAACCGGTCGGACCGGTGACCAAAATCAGGCCATTCGGCTTTGCGATTTCTTGTTCTATCACGGAAAATAAATAAGGCTCTATTCCCAACTCTTCCAATTTTACCAAAATGGATTTGGGGTCCAAAATACGCATCACGATTGATTCTCCATAAGCTCCGGGAATCAGAGAAGTACGAATGCTTAATTCTTCTTTTTCTTCCATAATACTGAAGCGCCCGTCCTGCGCCACATTGGAAGTAAGTTTCATTCCGGACAGAAGTTTGATCCGCGAGTTCAGCAGGCGATAAATATCCAAACCGAAAAAATTCACATCTTGCAATACGCCGTCTAAACGCAGCCGCAATCGGCCTCGCACGAGAAGCAGCTCTCCCCTTCCGAGCAGCAGC